>JAJPZL010000465.1 GCA_021204375.1 Bacteroides sp. | reverse complement strand
CTCTATAATAGAAGTAAGCGGATGCCGGTTGCCCGATACATCTTTTAAGAAGGCTTTAGCAGAACCGAAGTTCAGGAAAAGATCCAATCGTACCGGCAAATGATTTTTATCATCTGTAATATAGAAGGTGATCACCTCTTTCTCTTTACCTCCCTTCATCTCTACTAAGGAGAATACCAGGCATCGATACGTCATCTTATTATCTCCCGTAAAGTTTTTCCGACCTCTGAAAATAAGTATCTGTTCTTCTACTTTATGGCCGGTAGCCATCGGAAAAGTGATCCGGTGTCCCTCCTCATAACTGGTAGGGTCGAAAGAACGGGCCTGTGCCAGGATACTAAGCATATCGTGTATACACCGGCTATCACTGTCATCCGCCTCTACGATCTCTCCTGTATGGCGTAACCTGACCTGATGTACATGACTCACTCCGTTAGTATAACTAAAAAAAGCTTCATCGACCGTATATCTTTTTCCCTCTTCCGCCCCTTTACGAAAATAAATAGGTTCCAGTTTCTCACTGACAACACTGCTAATGGTATCACGCATTTTAAAGAAAAAGTCGGCTTTTTTACTTCCTACAGCCAGCAGATCCATTTTATACCACTTTTTACCCTCATAAGTAGTTGAAGTAGTCTTTAAAGTGGCATATCCGGCTTTGGTCCAGATAAACTTCCAGTTAAAGTGAAGATCATACTCTACCACCTCTCCTGATTGAAAAGCCTCATTTTTAGCGGCACACTGTGCAAAAAGCTGCGAAAAGCCACTGCCGTATATCAGCAGCCCCGTCAAACATAGAATAGATTTCAGAGTACTACCGCATAGTTTTCTGTTTATTTGATTTGTCTTCATCCGGTTTTTGTTTTTTAATCTCATCCGGTTTCTGTTTATCTACCGGAATAGCTTTAATATTCCAATCTTGTTCCATTTCCCATAACGCTTTTAATTCAATACTTTGCGGATAATAATAGACCTCTTCCGGTTGCAGATCCTCTTCATGATTACCTGTATCCCACAACCCATTCCCATTTCTATCGAAGAACATTCTTGCAAAATAGGTTCCTGCCTGCAGATAATAAAAATCAGCACTTCCGTTCTTATCCACCGGTAGCCTCCTGACCACATTGTCCTGTGCATTCAGCAACTCTACCACAGCTGTAGAATCAGCACCATGCAGATTAATAAATATGGCTCCGTAATCATCCAGGGAACGCACCCGGATAGTCTGGCTGATATGATCATTAAATAACCCATATATCCCTACCTGAGAGGCAGAGTCTACCACAAATTCATACTCTCCCTGCGGTTCCCACTCCGTATAAAATTCATACGAACGGATCGCATACGGATTGTGTTCCATTTCCAAGGGAACATCCACCCACAAAGTATCTATCTTCTTCCTCAAATGAATAGCACTACTATCCAAATGTACAAGCGGCTCCTCAAACTCTAGATAGAGACTTCCGAATACATCCATAGTTGAAGGAGCATTAACTTTAACATTCAGGAAAGTGATTGGTTCATCCTCCGGCTCCTCCTCTTTATCCTTTTGTCTCCTCCTTCTGGACGAGGAGGAAGACTCCTCTGTTTGTGCACGTACATTGCTCTTACGCATCGCCAATCGCAACGTATCTGTAGTATAAGACAACTGAGAAAGAGTATCTGTATACAGATAAGTGAGAGATACCTGTAGAGTATCCATTTTATAAATCAAAGAATCCTTGAGCCAGTAATGAATCGTATCATTATCCAGATTCCTTTCTATTACAAAAGCATCCAGCTCATTAAAATTAAGTCCTTTCAGAACAGGCAAAGTATCCGCAGGAGCAGAAAAGTAAATGGAAAATTTATTTTCCGACAAACGTTCGCTCCGGCCCAGGTACTGCACATTATTCTCCTCTTCAAAGGCTCTCAACAAAAGATCATCCGGTAAATAATGGGTATATTTGCGGGTATAGATCGTATCTACCGTAAGAGAATCTTTCCACAATGTATCCTGACGGTTACGCTCTTCAAAACGAGGAATTACAATAGAATCATAAAAAGCGATCCTTTCACTCTTCTGGTCAAAATAGTAATTCTGGTTACCATCTTCCAATGCAAAAAGGCGATACTCTCCGGGAGCAATTCCCCGGATATTGAACTGGCCGCGGCTATCGGTACGCGAAACTCTTTCTAAAGGCAACGAAATAAAAGCCGAATCAGCCAGATTCGATTGCAATCCAACCAATATTCCCTTAATAGGCTCCAGATTCGACGCCGTCAGCACAATTCCGGATACAGAAAGAGTATCAATGACATCACCAGTAGAAAAAACAAAAGTAAAATCCCCTAATGGATTCCCCTCATTATTGTCGACAATCCCATCCGAAAAGTCAATCGTATAAGTCGTATTGGTTTTTAACGTATCCAACAAGTTTACAGTAATACGTTTTCCCGCCGCTTTTATTTCAGGCTGTTTTACCTGGGGAGGCGAAATGACCACCTTCTCATTCGGTTTTTCCAGCTTAATATACTCATCAAACTCAAGTACGATCCTTGTCCGGGTATTATTTAAAGTTCCCATTTCAGGGGTCGATCTCAGAAAGCGGGGAGGTGTTTCATCAATAGGTCCTCCATCCGGATATCCAATACTGGCACACGAATATAAGTTCAAACCGATCAGTATCCCCATTAACAGAATACCAAAAAGCTTCTCTGCTCTATTTTGCCTGTTGCTTAC
>JAJPZL010000063.1 GCA_021204375.1 Bacteroides sp. | reverse complement strand
AGTAAATTTGTTCGGTTTTAAACAATAAAAAAATGAATTTTTTCATACTTACTCAAACAGATCATATACTACTTGTTATACTGGGAACTCTGTTTTTGATACAATGTATTTATTACTTCTCGCTATATAACCGTATAAACCTGTATCATAAAGGATTACAGAAAAACAGAATTCCCCATACAGACTCCCTTCCTCCGCTTTCCGTTATTATATGTGCAAAGAACGAATCCCGCAATCTTCGGGAAAATCTACCTTCCATCCTGAAACAGGATTACCCCGAATTCGAAGTGATCGTGATCAATGACGGATCAACCGACGAGAGTGAAGAACTTCTTTGCCAACTGGAAGAAAAATACACCCACCTCTACCACAGTTTTACCCCCGACAGTGCAAGATATATCAGTAGAAAGAAACTCGCCCTGACATTAGGGATCAAAGCCAGCAAATATGAATGGGTGGTTTTTACCGAAGCAAACTGCTATGCTATCTCTAAAGAGTGGCTCAGGAATATCGCCCGTAATTTTACATACGGAACAGAAATTGTACTGGGGTATAGCGGATACGAGCAGCAAAAAAGCTGGCTCAACAAAAAAAGTTCATTCGACGCTTTGATGCAAGGGCTTCGTTATCTGAGCATAGCACTTGCCGGTAAGCCCTATATGGGTATAGGACGGAATATGGCCTATAAGAAAGAACTCTTTTTTAAAAATAAAGGCTATTCCAGACACCTAAATCTGCAACGGGGAGACGATGACCTTTTTATTAATCAGGTTGCTACCGCATCAAATACCCGGGTAGAAGCTGCACCGGAATCCGTTATAAAGATCCGACCTGTAGAGTATTATAAAGAGTGGAAAGAGGAAAAGGTAAGCTATGCAGCCACTTCACAATATTACAAAGGCCCGGCCCGTTATATCTGGGGTTTTGAAACATTCAGCCGGATACTCTATTACTTATCATTTTTTGCCTTAACCGGAATGGCCATTTATACCCAAAACTGGTTCCTGCTTATGATAGGTATACTCCTTTTTATGCTCCGTTGCCTGTGCCAGTTGCTTATTATCAATAAATCAGCTAAAAATCTGGGCGAAGAGCGAAGATATTACACAACTCTTCCCCTGTTTGATCTCTACTTCCCCCTTATTACATTAAAATTCAAAACTTACCGGTTCTTCCGTGGAAAAGGGGACTTTATGAGAAGATAGTAGAAAGCGGGATCAGTTAAACCACACGTCCTCCCATCCGGCTGCTTTAAACCAGGCTAATTCTTTGTAATAGTTGTGGAATTCATCCATACTCCCATATACAGGGATAAAAGAAGCAATTCCGCTATAAGTTTCCGGATCAATCGTTAAATAATTGCTATATCCCAAAGATCTGCCAAAGTAAGGAGTTGTATACTTATAAATAATTGTTTTATCTAATTCATCCACCAGTAAAGAGTACTTTTCTTCATTCAACGTCTTCATAAAATATCCGAAATCCCAACAGAAATTGTGATCAGAAATACAATAATAACGCTGAAGTTCATTACGATCAATATTCCATATCTCCTCTCCTGAACTATTTAGAATATCACTGGTCACAGAAGCAAGTGCTCTCATACCTTCCGTTTTAATTACCGCAATACTGCCCTCCATATAAACATTATTCTTTAAGGTTCCATCATAATACTCAGCATACACTTCCGCTAATCTATACACAGTATGTTCTTCATAACTGAACATCTCCTTGACCAAAGCATCATACGGAAAACCAAAACCAATAACTTCAGTAGGAGAAGCAATAATATACTTAGCTACATCCTTTAATTCATAAGCTACCTCTACCGCACTCATATAACAGGAATCAAAAAGAACAAAGTCTAAATACACATAAGGAATATTGGCCAGTACATTAGCCAACTCAGGAATATTGATATTATATTTTTTACTCGCTCCCCAACTACGAGGCACAGAAGTACCCGGTATCCAGGAAGTACCATGCGACCCCATTACCAATCCATAGTTTTTTGCCGGGCAAAAAGAGAAGCCATCGTTGAGAATTTCTGCCATAACTTCCGGATCTGTAGAAATGATTTCCTCATTATAGTTCTTAATCACATTTTTCTCTACCACCCCGTTCTTATCTTTTATTATCTGATAAAGTGTAGGAGCCGATCTGCCATCTTCAAAGTAAACAAGTAGATTACTTACCTTTTCAGACTCCCCATATCCCTTTACAAGACCCTCCAGATTTCCCTGTACATACGATTGAAGAGCATCCCCTGCAATATATACCAGGATAGTACGCTCAGTCAGATCCTGACCACCATTATCATCGTCCTGGTAGGAAAAAGCCCGATCGTAAAAACAGAAAGAATCAGCAAAAGAAACTTTTTCATAAACAAAAGTTAAATCATTATTCCGGCTTTTTATAAGAAAATTCAGCCGGTTCAATTTTTGATACAGTAACCGATTTATCTTTGTTATATCGGTTCAATACTTTATTCTGCTCTTTTTCCAACTTATTCTTACTGATTGAAAAGTAAGTTATGCAGGTACGGTTCGTTAAATGTCGGGTATCTTCCAGATAACTCTTTAACTGATAAGAATAAATATCCCTGTAAGGTAAAAGTCCGTTCTTGTCTAACCGTATACTATCCACTAACTGTACATCTGTGTAATACACTATTGTATTGGTAAAAGAGGCAGAAAGACCATATACATATACAGGTTTATTCGAATAATCT
>JAJPZL010000467.1 GCA_021204375.1 Bacteroides sp. | reverse complement strand
ATGTATAGTAGAACCGGTGCTCCTTAAAAACCATCGCTACTACCCCAAACCGGATAAACTGGGCTAGCAATCGTATCACTACGGGTAGGGGCAGCTTTAAATACCGGCAGCCCTGATTCAAAGTTAATAAATTATTTTCTCCCATTAGATCCAGCAGTTTCTGTTCCTGCTCCGTAAAAGTTATCAGAGAGCCCTTTTTACTTCCCCGCTCTTTCCAGAGACGCAGATGCACCGCTGTAGCCAGAATATTTTCATCTTTAATACGTACATACGCCAACCGTTTTCCCTCTCTGTCTTTGGCATATACCGGTTTTAAAGGGCTTTCCCGTATCTCCATCATCAGAATATTTTTTCCCTCTACCTGAAACGGGTGGATAGAAAAGTCTACTTCCGGTTCACAATACATCCGGGCAGCGGCTTCAATCATATAAGCCTCCTCATCTGTACTGGAGCCCACCAGTTTACCATTATCCTTGACCCCGACCAGTAACCTCCCTCCTCCGGTATTAGCAAATGCCGAAAGCGTCTTTGCTATTTTACAGGTATCAGAAATTTCATATTTAAAGTCCTGGTACTGATGCTCACCCTGTGCGATCAATTGGTGAATATACCTGGAATCATTCCTCAGTTTCATAGCGCAAAAATATAAAAATAAAAAATTGAATGATATCATTTAATAAAACCTTTTAAATAGAGAACTGTTTTTAGTGTGTATTGGCTTACACCTTTTTGTCTCACGAAAAAGTAATCCTAAAATCCAACTTTATGACCGTCAAAGAACGTTATTGGAGGTATTCACTGGTAGCTATTACATTAGTATTGGGAGGGATCATTTATATGGAATCCAGACCCTTTCTCAGTGGCGTACTGGGTGCCATAACTATCTATCTGCTGGTAAGAAAACAAATGGTTTACCTGACCCGGAAGAAAAGAATAAAAAGAGTACCGGCTGCACTACTATTATTAGGAGAAGCAGTGCTCTGCTTTTTAATTCCTCTGGGACTTGTCGTATGGCTCTGTGTACATATGGTCCAGAGTATTGATCTGGATCCCTCCTCTCTGATAAGTTCTATTGAACATATATCCGACCTGGTTAAAGAAAAAACTGGATATAACCTGCTCCAGGCAGAAAACCTCACTTCGCTGGTAAGCTATGCTCCCCGTATAGGACAATACATTATGGGTGGGATCAGCAGTTTTGCTATCAATATATTCTTTTTGCTTTTCATTCTCTACTTTATGCTGATCGGAGCAGAACCTATGGAGAGGTATGTATATGAGATTTTGCCTTTTAATCCTAAAAATAAACGGGTCGTATTAAATGAGATCAACCTGATAGTGAAATCAAATGCAATTGGCATTCCTTTATTAGGAATTATACAGGGAGTCATCGCTATGATCGGATATATGTTGTTTGGTTGTCCAACTCCTGTTTTGTTCGGAGTACTGACAGCTTTTGCTACCATCATTCCCATTGTAGGAACTGCCCTGGTATGGTTCCCGTTAATGATCTATCTGGCACTGACCGGTGACTGGGGCAATTTTATCGGCCTCACTCTTTACTCCCTTCTGATAGTGACCAATATAGATAACTTTATACGGTTCCTTCTACAAAAGAAACTGGCTGATACACATCTCATTGTAACATTCTTCGGGGTAATTATAGGAATTACCTTTTTCGGATTTATGGGAGTCATTTTCGGCCCCCTCCTTCTCTCCGGATTTCTTTTGTGTGTAAACATATTCAAGAACGAATATTTAGATGGAAGAGATGCCTATCTGCCTCCTCCCAGAAACACTCCTCCATCAGGCTCCTGAAGTATATAAAGGGTTCTTTAACCAGGAAAAATTATTTAGTAAACAATTCAAAGGTAAACTTACACCCTATCCGGTGGAACTTTCCGTTATCACTGCTCACAAACACTCCGACGTCGAATACATGGGTGCCAATTCCATACCCTAATTCTACATAAGGGGTCAGGCGGGGTGCCAGCAGGGCATTTACATAAAAGCGCTCATTCTGAACATATCCGATATATTTCCCCAAATGGCGCAATACTAAAAAAGGAGCTTCATACGTAAGATTTCCCCTTATATACTTGTGAGAGGTATTAAACCATCTGCGGTCCAGTAGCTGGAATGTTCCTCCAAGATCATCATTCCATCCCTGAGGCAGATTGTTGCGGGCCAGATTGGCAAAGTCAATAAAATAGATCTCCTCCTGATTAGTATAAGCACCGGCACCCACGCGATAGTATAAACTTTTCAAAAGAGTTAACGGGATCTTATGCTGTACATCTATCTCAATCCGCTCATAATTCCCATCTCCACCGAATAAACCTTTAATTCCTCTCTCCCAATCGAAGGTAAAAGTCGGATACCTGGAACGAAGATTGATCTTACGATTACCATCCATATAATAGTACAGGCCCGGAGTCCATTGCAGCTGTATATTAGGCGCAAAGCTGCGATATTTATCCCTCACCAGTTCTTTGATATCCTCCTCAGTTTCATCCGACATATCTTCAGAAAGTTTTAACTTTTTAGCAGGGGTACGGCGGTGGGCGGCAAACCCGATACTGACCGTAAGTCCGTTATAAACCTCTACACTGTGCCTGACTTTTACATATAGATCCTTATAATATTTAAAATCAATATCATCAAAATTGAAAATACTATCCGGCATCTCCTTTAGTTCATCCAGGATCATAGTGTTGGAAATACGGTTCCCGTTTCCCACATCCAGATGA
>JAJPZL010000315.1 GCA_021204375.1 Bacteroides sp. | reverse complement strand
ATTATACGCTGACCGGATAGAACAAAAAGTTAAAAAAGAGATTTCCATTAGGTAGACCTCTTTTTTAGTATATATCTTTTTGTAGAAATCTACTTTTTACTAATTTTACACCATTAAAAAAGAAAAAATATGATTTATAGATTCACTCTTATATCCGATGAAGTAGACGATTTTGTCAGAGAGATCCAGATCAATCCCGAGACAACCTTCTTCGATTTTCATGAAGCCATTCTCAAAGCTGTAAATTTTAGCAATGATCAGATGACCTCTTTTTTTTTGTGTGATGAGAACTGGGAAAAGGAAAAAGAGATCACCCTGGAAGAGATGGATGATAATCCTGAAATGGATAGCTGGATCATGAAAGATACGCTGCTCAGTGAATTGATTGAAGAGGAAAAGCAGAAACTCTTATATGTCTTTGACTATCTGGCAGAACGGGTATTTTTTATTGAACTTTCCGAAATTGTAACCGGAAAGGATATCCAGGGGGCCAAATGTACCAAGAGAGAGGGAGAGCCTCTTGCGCAGACCATTAATTTTGAAGAGATGCTGGTACAAAGCGGTAGCCTGGATCTGGATAAGAGTTTTTATGGGGACCAGGAGTTCGATTTCGAGGAGTTCGACGCCGGGAACTTAGATAATATAGAAGAAGAAGGAGAGTTTTTAGGAAATGAAGAATATTAATGGGTAAAAATCTGCTTGTACTCATCGGACCTACCGGTGTTGGGAAGACTGAGTTAAGCCTGACCCTGGCAGAACACTTTCATACCGGTATTGTCTCCTGTGATTCCCGGCAGATATTCCGGAACCTTCCGATCGGTACTGCGGCTCCCGGGCCTGAACAACTATTGCGGATACCCCACTATTTTATTGGCACCAATGATCTTACCCAATATTATAGTGCCGCTCAGTATGAGGTGGATGTGCTGCAATTATTAGACAAGCTTTATCAGCAAAACGATTCGGTGCTGATGACCGGTGGTTCTATGATGTATGTGGATGCGGTATGCAAAGGTATTGATGACCTCCCTACTGTAGATGCGGATACCCGTCAGACTATTCTGGACCGTTATGAAAGAGAGGGACTGGAGCAGTTATGTGTAGAACTGAAGTTGCTGGATCCTGAATATTATAAAATTGTGGACCTGAAAAATCCCAAACGGGTATTACATGCCTTGGAGATCTGCTATATGACGGGGAAAACCTATACCTCTTTCCGGAAGAACCAACCTAAAGGGCGCCCTTTCCACATTATAAAAGCCGGACTTACCCGGGATCGTGACGAACTCTATGAACGGATCAACCGTAGAGTAGATCTGATGATGGAGGCAGGACTCCTGGAAGAGGTAAGATCTGTATATCCATACAAACACCTGAACTCTCTTAATACAGTAGGGTACAAGGAACTTTTCAATTATCTGGAAGGAAAATGGATACTGGAGTATGCCGTTGAGAAGATAAAACAAAACTCACGGATCTATTCCAGAAAGCAGATGACGTGGTTCAAACGGGATGAGCATATTCATTGGTTCCATCCTGACAGCCAGGACGAAATAATCGATTACTTTCAAAAGAACTTCCAATAACGATCCGGGAATAAGGGATAAACTATCTATCTATATTCCGGATGGACTTCTTACCCTTGTATATATACAATTTATTTCTATCTTCGCTTACCATAAGTGCCCTTCCCCCTTGGTCTTAGATTACGGGCAGATGTTCTTTATCGTTTATTAAATTGACACAGTCCGGATTTATATAAGTAATGAGCGATGAAACAAAGACCTGTCTATGAAATATTTATTGAGGTACTGAAAGAGAAGATCCCGGAGAAAGGAGAGCTTACCCGGCGTTTGATGGAGGTCCTTCATATAGAGAAAGAGGCCGTCTACAGACGGTTACGGGGGGATGTACCTTTTACTTTCTCTGAAATAGTTAAACTTTCCGAACGTCTGGAGATATCTCTGGATAACCTGATCGGTACAGTGAGATTACAAGAGGCCCCTTTTCAGCTGAAACTTTTGGACTATAATCATTTTACGGAGGAGGATGAAAAAATACTGGAGCATTATATGTATATTCTTGCCCAGGCAAAAGATGATCCTTATTCGGAATTAGGGGCTACTACCAATGATCTGCTGCGACCGTTCTATATTGGTTATGAAACCATCTATCGGTTTTATCTGATGAAATGGAGTTACCAGTATGGGAATTCCCACTATATAAAGCGTTACAGGGAGATATATCCCCCGGATAGGTTAACCCGGATCAATGAAACCTATCTGAACCGTATCAAAGAGATAGCATCCACCTATTTTATATGGGACGAACTCACTTTTCAATACCTGGTAAACGATGTCAAATATTTCCGGGATATTAACCTTATCACGGAGGAAGAGATAAAATACCTGCAAAAGGATCTCTTCCGTTTACTGGATGATACGGAGAGACTGGCTGCCGACGGAAAATATGAAACGGGTAATAAAGTTGCATTTTATGTTTCCAGCATCAATTTTGAGGCTAACTTCACCTATCTCTCTATCCAGGATTGTCATCTTACTATGGTCAAGGCTTTTGTGCTCTCTGATCTGGCCTCTATCGAAGAACAAACTTATCAACGGGTGAAACTTTTCCTGCAATCTCTTAAAAGAACTTCTACGCTGATCTCAGAAAGCGGAGAGATGCAACGGATCCTTTACTTTAATAAGCAACGGGAAATCCTTTCCAGAATTTAAATACTATTCTTATTATAGATCATGG
>JAJPZL010000021.1 GCA_021204375.1 Bacteroides sp. | reverse complement strand
ATAAAGATACTGATTGGAATGATCGTTGGTATCTGCCTGGGACTGTTAGCTGTACAACTCAATGGAGTGACATTGGTGAAAAACTGGATCCGTCCGTGGGGACAGATCTTTATTCGTTTGTTACAGTTAATTGCTATGTCGCTTGTTTTTATCTCCTTGATCAAAGGAGTGACCGGTTTGGGGGATGTCAGTAAGTTCTCGCGTCTGGGAGGAAAAACTATTTTGATCTATCTGTGTACTACAGTGGTAGCGGTAGTGATGGGAGTGATACTGGGTAGTGTGGTTAAGCCCGGGAACCTGGTCAACCAGGAGCAGGTGGCCGAGATCCAATAAAGTTATCAGTCGGTAGTAGAAGAGAAGAAGGAGCAGGCAGAGTTTACCCAGCGGCGGGGCCCTCTTGCTTTCCTGGATGATATTGTACCCAATAATATAGTACGGGCTGCGAGTGATAACTCTCAGATGCTCCAGATCATTTTCTTTGCAGTTTTTTTCGGGATTGCCGTACTGACCCTTCCTGCTGATAAAATGACTCCTGTGTTATCGTTGTTTAATAGCCTGAATGAGATCATTCTCCGGATGATAGATTATATTATCCAGCTGGCTCCGATAGGAGTGGCGGCTTTGATAGCCGGATTAGTTACTGATTTTGGAGGGGACGTCTCTATTTTTGCAGCGCTGGGAGTGTATGCTTTTACTGTGATTGGCGCTATGTTGATCCTGGCGTTTGGTTTTTATCCGTTGCTGGTTAAACTCTTTTCGCGTGTGAAACCCAGAGAATTTATTCGCTTTTTGCGTCCGGTACAGCTTTTTGCTTTTAGTACCAGCAGTAGTGCCGCTACTTTGCCGTTAACCATGGAAATGGTGGAACGTGAGCTGAAGATACCCAAGGAGGTGAGTTCGTTTGTACTTCCGGTAGGTACTACGATCAATATGGATGGTACCAGTTGTTACCAGTCGATTGCTATTCTTTTTATTGCGCAGGTGCTGGGAGTAGAACTCTCTTTGACTCAGTTACTGATCGTGATTGGCATGACAGTTCTCTCTTCCATAGGTACGCCTGCTATACCGGGTGGTAGTTATGTCATTCTGACTATTGTACTGACTTCCGTCGGTATACCTCCCGAAGGTTTGGCACTGATCCTTGGAATTGACCGGCCGCTGGATATGCTTCGCACGGCTGTCAATGTAACAGGAGATACTGCTGTTGCTTCTATGGTGGGACGACCCAGGTAAATTTTATACATTTTCTTTTCTTGTCCTGGAGTTTCTGAGCTTTACCGGGCTGGATTTTTTGCTGATCTTCATATTTAATATTTCTACCAGTAGGGAGAAGGCAATGGCGAAGTATATGTAACATTTGGGGATCTCATGGATCTCTTTTCCGAAAATTGTAATATTGGCCAGGTGTGCGGCTTCAAGGATCAGCATAAAACCGATCAGGATCAGAAAGGAGAGAGCGAGCATCTGGATGGTGGGATGATTGTTTACAAAGCTACTGATAGGACCTGAAAACAGTAACATTATCAGAACGGAGAGAACAATGGCGGTAACCATAATTGACATGGCATCGGCATAGCCGTAATCTCTGAAACTAACCATTCCTACTGCTGTAAGAACACTGTCGAAAGAGAATACAATATCCAGTGCCACGATTTCGATAATTACTCTCCAGAATCCGGAATAGCTTTGCTGGCTTGCGGTTTCATTCGTTTCTCCTTCCAGTTTATGATGTACTTCGGTTACACTTTTATAAAGCAGAAATAAACCTCCCACCAGAATGATAAGGCTTTGTCCGGTAACACCTCCGTCTATCCAGGAGGCATGGAAAGAAAAAAGAGAGTTGGTCAGACGCATCAGTAAAGAGATCCCAAAAAGTAATCCTATCCGGGCCAGCATAGCTAGCAGAAGGCCGGTAACACGGGCATGAGGTTGCTTTTCCGGAGAGAGCCTGGAGGTCATAATGGAGAGGAAAACTACATTATCAATTCCCAGTACTATTTCCAGGAATACCAATGTGATCAAGGCAATCCAGGCACTGGGAAGAAGGAAGGTATGAAAGATCTCTGCCATAAACCCGATTATTTATTCTTTGCCAATTAGGTGGCTTAAAGTAATGTTTACGGTAAATGTTCCGCTCCACCTTTCTCCTGCCATCATATTCTCGTGCATGCTCAGGCGGTACATTCCGGAGGCAGGAAGATCGTACTGAAGGGTCTGTGAGAAGGGTCCGTCTGTGGTTCCGTCCGGCATAATTATCTGGTCAAAGCGTATGTTACCGGGTGGATCGTAGATCACTATTTCTGCAAAGAGGCGGTCATACCCATCGCTCTCGAATTCGATATAGAGTGTCTGATCCGTTTTTTTTGGAGAGTTCAACGCTTCCCCGCCCATCTGTAAGGGCTATGAACACGGTTATAGAGTCTATAAACGTGTTCTCTATGTTTCCACTGATAACCTGTTCTACCGGATCGGCTCCGCTACGCAGGAAGATAGTATCTTTATCTTTTATTTTTCCGCTACAGGAGGCAACACAGATATAAACCAGTAAGCTATAGTAGAACCAGGTTTTCATGATATCGTTTTCGGTGATGAAGTGAATAAACTGTTAATTTAAAAATATAACGTTATTCCAGCCGAAATGTTTGCCGGGAATTGCTTACCTTCGTCTCCTGACTTATACAGGCTAAAATTGAATAGCCCATCTGATGAAAAGCATGATGGGAACTATACTTAATTGCCGCCATTCATTATCCGAATGATAATAAAG
>JAJPZL010000454.1 GCA_021204375.1 Bacteroides sp. | reverse complement strand
AAGGGTATACCGTATAATTTTTATTTTACTTTTCATAAGTCGCTCTTGCTCTCAGCAAAAGTACATAATCTTTCTGCTATATTCTACATATTTTTATTAATTTGCAGCTCTTATAAGAAATAAAACATTTAGAGACAAGGAATAAAATGGAATTAGCAAGTAAATATAATACTGCGGATATTGAGGATAAGTGGTATCAGTACTGGATGGAAAACCGGTTATTCAGTTCAAAACCTGACGGGCGTGAGCCTTATACGATCGTGATCCCTCCTCCCAATGTTACCGGAGTACTGCATATGGGGCATATGCTGAATAATACCATTCAGGATATATTGATACGTCGTGCCCGTATGGAGGGGAAAAATGCTTGCTGGGTTCCTGGTACGGATCATGCTTCTATTGCTACGGAAGCCAAAGTCATAGGTAAACTGGCGGCAGAGGGGATTAAAAAGAGTGATCTTACCCGGGAAGAGTTCCTGAAGCACGCATGGGAATGGACTGATAAACATGGAGGAATTATTCTACAACAGCTTCGTAAGTTGGGAGCTTCCTGTGACTGGGATCGTACTGCATTTACCATGGATGATATCCGGAGTGAGAGTGTTTTGAAAGTATTTGCCGATCTTTATGAGAAAGGATTAATATACCGGGGCGTGCGTATGGTGAATTGGGATCCTAAGGCTCTTACAGCTCTATCTGATGAAGAAGTTATTTATAAAGAAGAGAAAAATAAACTTTATTATCTCCGCTATAAAATTGAAGGAGGTGAGGGAAAATATATTGTGGTAGCTACTACTCGTCCGGAGACTATTCTGGGTGATACGGCTGTCTGTATTAATCCGAATGATCCCCGCTATACTCATCTGAAAGGCAAAAGAGTGATCGTGCCGTTGGTAGATCGTTCGGTTCCTATTATTGAAGATGATTATGTAGATATTGAGTTTGGTACGGGTTGTCTGAAGGTTACTCCTGCTCACGATGTGAATGACTATATGCTGGGTGAAAAGTATAATCTGGAGATCATTGATGTATTTAATGATAATGGTACGATCAGTGAAGCGGATGGAATTTATATAGGAATGGATCGTTTTGAGGTGCGTAAACAAATCTCAAAGGATTTGCAGGATGCGGATCTATTGGAGAAAGTAGAGGATTATGAAAATAAAGTGGGTTATTCAGAGCGTACTAATGTTGTGATTGAACCTAAACTCTCTATGCAATGGTTCCTCAAAATGGAGCATATGGCCCGGATTGCTCTGGAGCCTGTTATGAAAGATGATATACGGTTTTATCCGGTAAAGTATAAAAATATCTATCGCCACTGGATGGAAAATATAAAAGACTGGTGTATTTCACGCCAGCTTTGGTGGGGACATCGTATTCCGGCTTATTATCTGCCTGAAGGAGGATATGTGGTGGCCATTACTCCGGAAGAAGCAGTGAAAAAAGCTCGTGAAAAAAGCGGGAACTCTTCTTTGACTCTGGAGGATCTCCGGCAGGACGAGGATTGTCTGGATACCTGGTTCTCCTCCTGGTTATGGCCTATTTCTTTGTTTGACGGTATCAATAATCCGGGAAATGAAGAGATGCAGTATTATTATCCGACCAGCGATCTGGTTACAGCTCCCGATATTATTTTCTTCTGGGTAGCCCGTATGATCATGGCCGGCTATGAATATAAAGGTAAAATGCCTTTTAAGAACGTCTATTTTACCGGTATTGTACGTGATAAGATCGGTCGTAAGATGTCTAAATCCCTGGGGAACTCGCCTGATCCTCTTGACCTGATTGAGCAGTATGGAGCAGATGGAGTACGTATGGGTATGATGCTGGCAGCTCCGGCCGGGAACGATATTTTATTTGACGTAGCTCTTTGTGAACAGGGACGTAATTTCAATAATAAAATATGGAATGCGTTCCGTTTAGTGAAAGGTTGGAATATAGATGATTCTCTTACTACACCGGAACATGCAAAAATTGCTGTAGATTGGTTTGATGCTATGCTGAAAAAGACGGCTACGGAAGTTGCTGACCTGTTCAGTAAATATCGTTTGAGTGAAGCATTGATAGCTGTTTACAAACTATTCTGGGATGAATTCTCTTCTTGGTATTTGGAAATTGTAAAACCTGCTTATGGACAAGGAATTGATCTGCAAACTTATGAAGCTACTATTTCATACTTTGATCAATTGCTACGTCTTCTTCACCCTTTTATGCCGTTTATTACCGAAGAACTATGGCAGCATATATGTGATCGTAAACCCGGTGAAAGTATTATGATTGCTGAAGTTCCTGGAGATACCCGGTTTGAGGAAGAATTTATTGTTACTTTCGAAGCTGTAAAAAATATCATAAGTGGAATAAGAAATGTGCGTTTACAGAAAAATATGACCCAGAAGGATGCTCTTTCTCTGGAGGTGATCGGGGAGAACCTTTACTCACATTATAATTCTGTTATTAAAAAGCTTTGTAACATAGAGAATATTTCTGTAACAGATATAAAAGCAGAAAATGCAGTAGCTTTTATGGTGGGTACCAGTGAATATGCTGTTCCACTAGGAGATCGTATGGATTTAGAGGCTGAAATTGCTAAATTGGAAGTTAAATTAAAACATAAAGAGGGGTTTCTGGAATCTGTGCTGAAAAAACTTGATAATGAACGTTTTGTTGCTAATGCACCGGCTCAGGTAATTGAATTAGAGCGGAAAAAACAAGCGGATGCTGAACAGATCATTGCTACTTTGAAAGAGAGTATTACTAAACTTAGTAAG
>JAJPZL010000478.1 GCA_021204375.1 Bacteroides sp. | reverse complement strand
ATTAGAACGAAAGTTTTAATCGAAGCGTATAAGTTCTTCCATAGCCATAGAAAACATTATAAGCCGTTTTCCAATCGTGATTTTCTCCATCATTGGCATCTGTAATATATTCCCGATCAAACAGGTTTTGAATATTACCAAAAAAGAGTTGCTTTTACACCTCCAATATTAAAGCTATAACTTCCATTAATATCTACTGTACTGGCAGCAGGAATAACCCAGGGAGATTCATAAGCTTTACTTCCATTATAGACCAAATCACTTGCACTTAAACTCCAGTCGGAATAGTTTCTGCCAAAGAAGTTATACAGGGCTCCAAATCTTATATTTTTAGTAAAATTAATATCGACCCCCAATGCTGCTGTAGTTTGAGCTGAACCTCCTACTCTGGCACCTTTAAGATCCAGTTGCATAGAGGCGTGATCTTCTGCATGAATACCGGAAGCATATACTATAGACCAAGCTTCACCTTTTAGTTTATCTATTTTACTTACAGGTTGACCGGTAGAATCATAGAAGTAACCGGTAGCATTACTGTTCCATTTCCAATCTCCTAATGAAAACATCCCTCTAAAATCTAACCAATGCAAAGGTTTAGCAACAAAATCAAATTCAATACTCTGATGAAGGGCATTTACTCCTGTCATAGTTATACTAATTCTATCTAAAACTCCTCCATCCTGATCCTCTTCATCAAAAGATCTTGCCAAAGTTTTATCTTTCCACAGGGTACGGTAAAGATTTAAATTAGCAGAAAAGAACCTGGACTTATATCCATATCCCAGTTCAACAGAAAAGATCTTTTCATTTACAGAATTAGGATTAGTAGTATGACTGGTAGCAGAGGATGCAAAAACTCCCATAGAGAAGAAAGGAGCACGGCTGATATAACCGATATTACCAAATACATTGTGGTTTTCATTCAGGTTATAATTAAGCCCTCCTTTAACTGTAAAGCCTAAGTAGTTCTTAACTTCGGATTTTGCATGTTCTTTATCATAATAGAACCTATCGTATCTCCAGTAACTATTGTTAGAAATAGAACCGGAAGCAAAGGCAGTAATCAGATCATTACTATATTCTACCTGGCCAAAAACTCCTTCGGAAACTACATAACAGTCATAATCACGATATACAACGTCCCCAATGCCTAATTTTTGATTAACAAATAGATCTCCGGCAGCAGCAGCTTTGTTATTAGCAGTCTTTACATTTCCTCTGGAACTTGAATCAATAAAGTAATCTCCTCCGTACAAATCACTCAATTTGTTGGTATGGATACCTTTATAATAACGGAAGTCTATACCTCCATCTACATCCCAGTTCTCATTCAGTTTAGTAGTATAAGTAGAAAGAACTCTATACCAACGATGTTGGTTAATACTCTTTGACATAGCAACTAAAGATCCATGATCACTTTCAGCATTCATTTCATAGAACTTATCGTAAGCAAATGTACCATCCAAGTTTCTATAATCAGTGTTGAGAATACCACGGGAAGCAGTTCCATACCAGTAGTTTCTGTATGTACTAGTGTAACCTTGTCCGGAAAGGCCATATCCGTTACCAATGGAGACATAGAATGCTGTACTTAAACTCGATACATCATTAATCTGCCAAAGGTGATTTAAAGATAACTAGGGTTTGTGGTAAGAGTTTTGATTCGAATATTTTCTTTCACCATTAAGACCATATCCAAAGTTAGGATTATAACGGTAAGGGCTCTTATCTCCCATATATTTTTTTACTTCCTGCCATCCTTCGATGGTAAGACCACTGGTGCTACCACGCTGAGCATGAGTCTGATTGGATCCGAATCCGGTAAATGAAAGCTGGTGATTATCATTAATACGTTTAGCCAGGTTAATAAACCAGTTATAATCGTCAAATTCAGTTCCCTGAATATATCCATCACCCCAGGTTTTACCTCCCATAAGGGTCAAAGCCCAACCTTTTTCCGACATACCGGTAGATACACTGAACTGGGTTCTGTTGTATCCGTCATTTCCCATCGTATAAGCAATATCCCCACCTTTCTGGGCATCAATGGTTTTGGTAATAATATTGATGGAACCTCCTACAGAAGGAGAAGAGACTTTGGAGGCACCCAATCCACGCTGAGTCTGTACGCTACGTGCGACACTGGTCAGTACCGTCCAGTTAGACCAGTAAACGCCTCCCCACTCCATATCGTTCATGGGTACACCATTTACCATTACAGCCACATTAGGCGAGTCAAAACCACGCATATTGATTCTGGAATCTCCGTAACCACCACTACCTTTGGTAGCATACACTCCCGGTGTAGATTTTAGAAGTTCAGGAAATTCCTGAGAGCCAAGTGTCTGTTCAATATAAACGGGTTCGAGAGTAGACATCGCTACCGGAGTTTTACGGGCTACCGCTATAGAAGAGGTAACAATGACATCGGTAAGTGCCACTGCATCCGATTACAATTTAATAACTCCGACATTCCCAAAGCGGGATACTTTGTAATCAAGGTCTTTATAACCAATGTAAGTAATTTGTAGGGTTACATTTGTAGACGAAGTAGTAATGGTAAAATTACCATCGAGATCTGTTACGGTACCCTGAGTGGTTCCGCTAATCACTACCGATGCCCCGATTAACGGCTCGTCGTTATCGGCATCAACCACTGTACCTGTAATGGTGTTCTGGGCTACGGCAGCAGTAGCACAAAAGACTGTCATTAAGGTTAGTACGAGGAAATTAATTATATTCTTTGTTATAATTGCCTGGGTTATATAAGAT
>JAJPZL010000185.1 GCA_021204375.1 Bacteroides sp. | reverse complement strand
CTATTTCTTTATAAGCTTATTGATTGTTCCCGGCGCCCGGATTTATACTGCGTCAACAGACGAAGTGCGTCAATTTGTTTTTGAGTTGTTAACGCGCTTAATCAACTGATAAGTAGGTTGTTATTAAAGGTGCGTCAATAGTGTAGTAGTTTTGTAAACTACCTGAGAAAAACCTTATGGGTAACTTTCCCGATAATCTATCTATATCGGGTTAATTTCCCCTTATTACCGGGATCTTTATAAAGTTAAATCCGGTACCTGATTAGATGGTTTATCATCAGGGAACGTATCTTTAATAAGAACAGATTAATAAACTTACTACCAAGGAAAGATGAAAAAGATAGTACTGATTTTACTTATCTCATTGCTGGTGCAAGGGATGTATGCACAGGAGAATATAAAGAAATTTTATCCGGTGATTATCCGGACCCGACGATCATGCGCGAAGGGGAAGATTATTATATGACTCATTCTCCGTTTTTTATAAACCCGGGTTTCTGATCTGGCATTCTAAAGATTTAGTGAATTGGGAACCTATCTGTAGAGCGTTGCCTGACTATGAAGGATCGGCCATGGCGCCTGACTTACTGAAATACAAAGATAAATATTACATCTATTATCCCACTACGGATGGTGAGATCTTTGTAATAACAGCGGATAACATCCGGGGGCCATGGAGTAAACCTGTGAAGTTGGAGATGGATATCAAGGGAATTGATCCGGGACATATAGTAGGAGAGGAGGGACATCGCTATCTCTTTACCAGTGATGGGTATGTAACTCCTTTAAGCGGTGACGGTCTCCGTGTAACGGGAAAGGTGTAATGTCGGATGGAGAGAATTTTATTGTTTATAAAAATGCGGAGCATAACGAAACGGTTCCCAATACAATCGGCCGTAAGTTTAAAGTAAAATTGTTAAACCGTGGTAATAGAATAACTATGCAGGTAAGCAGGGATGGCCGGCACTGGACAACATTGGTAGAGGATCTGGATGTATCGGGGATGCATCACAATAACTATCGGGGTTTCCTGGCTCTGCGTATAGGACTGCTTTCGGCAGGAAAGGGTACGGCAGCATTTAAAGAGTTCCGCTATAAGAATGCTATACCTCAGGAAAAGGATATAGCAGCCTATTTATTGGCTTACCACCTGGATGAGACTCACAGCCTGCATTTTGCATTAAGTCGCAATGGATATACTTTTACTGCGTTGAATAACGGCCTTCCGGTAATGGGCGGTGACACCCTGGCCCGCGAGCATGGTATCTGGAATCCACATATTTACCGGGGTCTTGATGGGGCTTTCTGTGCAGTAATGACCGACCTTCACGGCTTGGGCATGAAAGCAGGATGGAGAGATACCGAGTTTGAACGTGACCGCCAGGAGTACGGATGGGGTAATAATTATGGTTTTGTCATGATGAAATCGTGGGACCTTATCCACTGGAAGCATACGGCTATACGGCTTGACACCCTGACTCCCGGGCTGAAAGAGATGGGCTGTGCCTGAGCTCCCGAAGTGATTTATGATGAAGAGAAGGATAAGCTGATGATCCATTACGCCATGCGCTTCCGCAACGAGGCACTGCGTATCTATTATGTATATGTGAATGATGATTTCAACCGGGTGGAAACCTTGCCGCGTCTGCTTTTTGAATATCCTGAGGAGAATATCGGAGTGCTGGATGCCAACATTACCCAATTTGGCGACAAATATTATATGTTCTATGCTGTGAACGATGGTACAGCCGGTGGTGTGAAACAGGCTGTTTCCGATAAAATAAACAGGGAGTATCGGTTTAATCCCCGTTACTATGATTTCGAGACAGCGGCCTGTGAGGCTCCGACTGTATGGAAACGGATAGAGAAGATAAATGGGTACTGATGTATGATGTATCCTGGCTGGTTCCTCAAAACTTCGGCTTTACCGAAACATCGGACTTTGTGAATTTTACCTATCTGGGACATTTCAATGAGGGGGTGATGAAGGCGACTAATTTCATACCCAAACACGGTGCCGTGATCCATCTTACCGCTGAAGAGGCTGATCGCTTGGAAGAGTATTGGAAAGTTAATGCAAGAAAGTAAGATACTACCCGCTGAAAGCGTTCAGTATACAATGAATTTTACCCCGAAGACAAACATACAGCTCTACCGATTTTGGCATTATGGGTAAATGTCAAAACTGAGGTAGGGGTTCCAGGATCATATAGTAAATCTCAGATCAAATTTTGGAGGGTGTTTTTTACGGTGTGTCGTACCTGGATGAATGGGATCCGGTGTAAAAACTATCTCCTCTGGGAGTGATATCATTATCGGTTTATAGTCTTTCTGTATACATCTCCGTTCTTATCTACTCCTTCAATGACTATGTATTGTCCGGTAAAACCATCGGGTGTATAATACTCTAAGGTTGCTTTTCCCTCTTTGTTGAAAGTAAGGTTTGGATTCCAGTATATGGTGGATCTCAGATCACGTTTTGAGTTGTTTTTTTGTTGCGGTGTTTCGTATTTGGGATGATAGAAGTCGGTATAAACACTATATCCCAATGGAGTGACATAGGTTACATTTAAAGGTTGTTTCTGGTTTGCCAGGGCTGTTTGGTTAAGACCTCGTTTTAATTTTACTACAATACACACATCCCAGGCTCCTGGCTCAATAAACAGAGCATTTGTGAATGCTCCTTTTAGAATATCTACTTTTTCCACATCTGTAATATCAAAAAATGATTATCCGCATAATGTCCTATTATAAATTCTGGATTTGAAGTCGG
>JAJPZL010000469.1 GCA_021204375.1 Bacteroides sp. | reverse complement strand
ATTCTCTTAGATCTATATTTTTTTCTTTAACAAATGTAAATTTTACAATCGTTCAATAAAAAAAGGCAATATCTTAACCCGGTTAACATGGATCTTCTTCAGGGAAGGTATAACGCTATAAAGGGAGAGAGAACCGAAGAGAGAAAAGACTATTCCGTCCCAAAATGGAAAAAGAGCAGCAGTAGTTCAAGAGTTTACTAATTCCGGAAAGATCAGTCCGGCTGAACCTGCCGGAATCTCTGTCCGGTCCACGGATAAAAAACGTTTTCCTGCCTGAAAAGTGGGAAAAAGAGGATAAGAACCTATAAGTCACATAGAGAGGGATCGGAAAGAGAAGCAGAGAATAGTTAATTAACAAGGAGCAGTTATACCCCTCCTACCCGTTTGTTCCCGGTAGTCCGGTAACCCATAAAAAAGGAGGTAATCGTTTTTTATCCGTTCGTTTACTTCCGTACTGAATCCAGGAAAGAGCAAGGAACCTCTACCTTTAAATTATAATTTACAAAAAAAATATCATTTTTCCAGTTCCCGAAGTGTCTCCATTTTTTCTTCTCTAGGAACTCATAGATACCACTCAGGCGTTCAGTTACCTTTTTATTGCCGAACTTATATACTTTAGTAACCAAACCATCCAGAAAATCACGGTCGTGAGAGACTACGATAAGTGTCCCGTCAAAATCCATCAGGGCCTGTTTCAGGATATCTTTGGTTTTCATATCCAGGTGGTTGGTAGGTTCATCCAGGATCAGCAGGTTTACCGGCTCCAGTAGTAGTTTGATCATAGCCAGGCGGGTGCGTTCTCCCCCGGAGAGTACCTTTACCTTTTTGGTCGATTCCTCTCCACCAAACATAAAGGCCACCAGCAGATCCCGGATCTTGTTCCGGATCTCCCCTTTGGCTACATCATCTATGGTCTGGAACACCGTTAAGTTCTCATTCAGCAGGGAGGCCTGGTTCTGGGCAAAATAGCGATCTGTACATTGTGTCCCAGGGTAAGCGTACCTTCGTGGGTGATCTCCTTCATGATACATTTAACCAAGGTAGATTTTCCCTCGCCGTTCTTACCCACAAAAGCGACTTTATCTCCCCGTTCAATCGTAAGATTAGCATTGCGGAACACCAAGTGTTCGTCATACCTCTTTCCCACTCCCTCAATAATGACCGGGTAGCTTCCCGACCGGGGCGAAGGGGGAAATTTAAGCCGGAGAGCCGAAGTATCCTCTTCGTCCACCTCTACCAGTTCCAGCTTTTCCAGCATCTTTACCCGGCTCTGCACCTGCAAGGTTTTGGAATAGGTCCCTTTAAAACGTTCGATAAACTCTTTGGTCTCAGCGATCATCTTCTGCTGCTCTTCGTACTGTTTCTGCTGCTGCTCCCGCCGCTCCCGCCGAAGTTCCAGGTATTTGGAGTAGTTTACTTTGTAGTCGTAAATCCGCCCCATGGTTACCTCAATGGTCCGGGTGGTTATATGATCGACAAACGCCCGGTCGTGACTGATCACGATCACTGCCTTTGCACTGTTGATCAGGAAATCTTCCAGCCACTGGATCGATTCAATATCGAGGTGGTTGGTAGGCTCGTCCAGCAACAAAACATCCGGTTTTTGTAGCAAAAGTTTAGCCAGTTCGATCCGCATCCGCCAACCTCCGCTAAACTCCGTGGTAGGACGTCCGAAATCGTCCCGGGAGAAACCGAGTCCCAGCAGTGTCTTCTCTATATCCGCATCGTAATTGGTATCTTCAATCGCATAGAACTTTTCGCTGAGGGTCGAAACCTGCTCGATCAGCTACATATACTCGTCGCTCTCATAATCGGTACGGCTTTCCAGCTCCCGGTTAATGCGGTTCATTTCCGCTTCCATTTCGTGGATATGGGAAAAAGCCTGTACCGTCTCTTCAAACACGGTCCGTCCGTCTTCCGTCATCAGATGCTGGGGCAGATAGGCGATCACCGTATCTTTAGGGGCCGAGATCTTACCCCGGCTGGGTTGCCGGGCCACTGCTAGAATTTTCAGCAGCGTACTTTTACCGGCACCGTTCTTTCCCATCAGGGCGATCCGGTCTTTTTCATTAATCACAAAAGAGACATCGCTGAAAAGCGCAGTTCCACCAAACTCTACCGTTAGTCCGTCTATTGAAATCATATTTTTATCTTAATCCAATGAGGCGCAAAGATAATATAATAAAGTAAAACCTGGTACTTTTCAGGGCAACAGCACCTAAAGCAACCCTACTTTCTCCATAATTGAAGGACTTTACCTCAGACGAAAATGAGTGAAAGCAGTTTCCTTTTAATCTGATGGATCACTTCTCTCCTATGAATTAAAAATGAAAAATATCTTCCATTCTCCCACCGGATGTAGTTATACATTTGTCTATCAGGAGTATATAGGGGTGGGAGATACAAAAAACCATCTCCCACCATCTCCCATATCTCCTACCGGGAGGATACTTTATAAAGGCAACTTCCTCCTATTCACCGTCCTGTATTTTTTTCTACACCGTTCTATACTTTTTCCGACACGGTTCACTACTTTTTTTTGCGCCGTTCACTACTTTTTTTAATGGAGTATAACCCTGTGTCCTTTCCTGATTTGTGTTTACAGTTTTATTCTTTTGTTCTTCTGTTCACCGGAAGATTATCTCCCGATGAACAAGGGTAGCCCTTTCTGAAATTGGGTGTAACCCTCGGTAAAATTGGGTGTAACCATCTTTCAAATTAGGTGCAACCATCTTTCAAAATGGGTGTAACCCTCTTTTTTAACGGATGCAACCCT
>JAJPZL010000105.1 GCA_021204375.1 Bacteroides sp. | reverse complement strand
GCCTGGTAGCAGTTGTGCTGGCTGTTTATCCTTTTACCGGGCCGATCCATAAGAAAATCCCGATACGTACGGAAATAACTCCTCCTTTTGCGGATGCTCCTCCCCGCGGGAAGTTAAGGACCGAGAAGAGTCCGGAGAGAGAATTTCGTCCGGATACGGAAGATTTCAGGGAGCCTAAATGGGGAGGAGGTAAATTCGATAGAAAAAAGAGGTCTGAAAGGGCTCCCGGAAAGAGTTTCCGGTTTTCCGGCTTTATTATCTTTATGTTCATCCGTTTCCTGATAGCCATCCTGATGGTAGGATTTAATATTGCTATTAAGCTGCTTTTTAAATCTATCCGTGATGAAGAGACACTCAAAGAGCTGGAACGGCATAACCTGCAATCCGAACTGGAATATCTTAAATATCAGATCAATCCCCACTTTTTTATAAATACTCTCAATAATATTTATGCACTGGTGGATATTGATACCGAGCAGGCCAAAAAAACGATTATGGAGCTCTCTAAGATGATGCGATATGTACTGTATGAGGCCAATCACAAGACCATTCTGCTTTCCCGGGAAATTACTTTCCTGAAAAATTATATTGAGCTGATGCGTATCCGTTATTCCGATAAGGTCTCTATTCAGGTCTCTGTACCTGAGAGTGTACCTGAGGTACAGATCCCTCCGCTTCTTTTTATCTTTTTTATAGAAAATGCTTTTAAACATGGAGTAACCTATCAGGCAGAATCTTACATCCGGGTATCGCTGAAATATGAAGAGGGCAAAGTGATTTTTACCTGTGCCAACAGCAATTATGGGAAGAATGAAGACCATCACAAAGGGATCGGACTGGATAATGTACGGAAAAGACTGAAACTCCTGTATGGAGAAGATTATATTTTTACGATTGACGAGAATAGCGACAGTTTTGATGTTTTCTTACTAATTCCTGTATTATGATGAAGTGTGTAGCCATTGACGATGAGCCGCTGGCGCTCTCGCAGATAACTAATTATATAAACCGGGTTCCTTTTCTGGAACTTGTCAAAGGTTGCCAGGATGCTTTTGAAGCGCTCCAGATAATGTCTTCCAACCGGGTAGATCTTATCTTTGTGGATATCAATATGCCTGATCTCAATGGCCTGGAGCTGGTGCGTTCGCTGGTAAATCCACCGATGGTTATCTTTACCACTGCTTATTCGGAGTATGCGGTGGAGGGGTACCGGGTAGATGCTGTCGATTATCTGTTGAAACCTTTCGATTTTCAGGATTTTTGCCGGGCTACCGGTAAAGCTCTTAAGTTCTGGGAACTTAAAAATGCTTCTGCAAACAATCCTGTACCTATAGCTGAAACTCCGGTATTTACGGAAGATGACCTTCTTTTTGTAAAAACGGAATACAAAGTAGTACGTATTAATATTGCTGCTATTAAATATGTGGAGAGTATGAGTGAATATGTACGTATTTATACCGAAACGGATGAGAAACCGGTTATGACACTGCTTAGTATGAAAAAACTGGAAGAGCGTTTGCCTGCAGACCGGTTTATGCGGGTACATCGTTCCTATCTGATTAACCTCCAGAAGATCATGGAGGTTTCGCGTCTCCGGATCGTTTTTGACGGGGACACCTATATACCGGTAGGAGATCTTTATAAGGAGAAATTCCTGGAGTATATTAGCCGCAAGTCTATCGGGAAGTAAGGGATTCAGGGATATATTGTTGTTTTTTCTCTGAAGGAAAAAGAACAATATACTTTTAAAGCCGGATAGAGAAGTTTAATTCGGTGTGTTCTCCGTTGTACGAAGGGGCTACTACAAAGAAGTTTTTGCCTTTGGTAGTACCGGTAAACATTCTCGAAATACAGGGTTGGATCAGGTAAGCCAGTTTGGTACTCAGGATTCCGAATCCGGCGCCTGCCGCTACATCCCCCAACCAATGCCTGTTATTATACATTCTCAGAACTCCTGTTCCGGTTGCAACCGTGTAGCCGGCTATGCCATACAGAACGGAGACATCTTTATACTCCTGCCATAAAAACTCAGCCCCATAAAGGCAAAGGCGGTATGTCCGGATGGGAATGAATTCTTTCTGGTACCATCCGGACGTTCTACCTGGGTAGTATATTTAAGGCCGTTGACGGAGATAGCAGTGAAAGCAGAGGCCAGTCCTAACACAATAGTCCGGTCTCTGAAATTATTTTTCCCTTTTACACCTAATATATTGAGTGCGTATACACTTGCTGCCGGAATATACTGGGTATAATTATCAATAGTTATTTTATTTTTTACATGTTTTTGTACCTGGTTGTGTACCGCATAATTTCCCCAATGTACCTTACCCGCAGCCATCACTGTTTCGAAAGCCCCATAACCGATCAGGGCTGCCGGAAGCATAAACTGTTTGTAGGAGATCCCTGTTCCTGATGGAGAAGCAGGAAGTTTCATCCTGTCAAAGTTATAGTTTTCCGGATACTCTTTTAACAGATCTGACTGAGAGGGTAGTAAAGGGAGGCTCCTGTCCATATGTATCCGAAAATCGGGTTTATCCGGTAAAAGGGATTCCGGTTTGAGCCTGAGGAGAGAAACAGGATCTTGTTTCAACAAATTTCTGTTAAACAGGTTCTCTTTCGTACTTTGCGACCGGACATAGGAGATCTATAAAAAACAGGGGAAAAGGGCATACAGAATAATTCTAAACAATAACATACAGGGTCTAATTTGAACTTGCTTACTAAATTTATATCATAGAGAAAAAGAGGAAATTACCTGCTCAATATTCGTCCTTAATAAAAT
>JAJPZL010000317.1 GCA_021204375.1 Bacteroides sp. | reverse complement strand
GAGCACTACAGCCGTTAGGACCCCTTATTTTTAATACTCCGGCTACTGTAGCAGACAGATGATCGAGTGTAACAGGGGTAGCGATAACATCAGACTTCACATTTCCTCCGAAAAAGATCAGAGGCAAAAGAATATTTGTCTTTCTCACCACTTTATTAGTAAGTGAAACTTTGTCAACCATAGTCCATCCGGGCAGGACTTCAATTCTGAGGTCACCGGAACGTTTTCGGTGATAACTATTCCTTATCTTTTCAATCTCCGGAGTCCAAGAACCCAGTAACAGGCGATAGGAAGAGTAGACTTCCTTTACACCACTGAACTGAACCAGAAAATCGGCAGCATTAGTAAGAACATCGTTTATATTCAATTGTTTGGTCTCCAGCAACCGGTGATTGATATAGATCTGCTGATCATAGTAGGCTTCGACATACTAGCCCTCTCCGTAAGTAGCCATCAGGTACATATTTAGCAAAGTGGCGCAACGGTTCAGGTGAAACTCTCCTCCGGGAATACGGTACCGGTTCAAATCAGGACCGTCGTTGTCTGAATAACCGGTTGAAGTTATAAAAATCAAGACATTACCGAGCCCGATCTTCTTATCTACCAGTTCCAGTAATTTTTCGATATTTTTATCTAACCTCACGTACGCATCCTGCATTTCAAGAGCATACTCCAGGGTACCTTTGTTCTCATAATTACCGGCATAATAGGTCAAAGCAAGTAGATCCGGAAATTCATCCTGTCCCAAAGGTGTACTTTCAAGAAAATCTTCCACCAGGTTATTGACCTCCTCATTCACAAAAGGACTGGTCTTGAACTTTCTGTATTTACGGCTCTTTATATCATCGAACTTATGTCTGAAGGTATCCTGTTCCCAGTTTGAGGTCAGATATTTATATCGGTCCACCGGTAATAAGGGAGTCCAGATAAGATTATTCAGACGAAAATCAATGGACTTCTGATCATTATAACGGGAAACCCACCAGGGAAAATCATCGTAATAAGTAGTGCCGCTCCACTTTCCGGTTTCATCATTGATCCAGAAAGCTCCGTTCCCTGCATGTCCGGCTTCAAAAATAGCAGCTTCTCGGTAAGGGGCAATAGCATATACCAATCCTTTTCCGCGGGTAGCTACTTTTAATTCATCTGCAAGCGTAGAGGTAAGAAGTTGTGACGGTGAAGTAGCTTCTTCGGTATAAAAGCCCATAAAAGCGGGATCTTCTACACAGTTCCTGGAACGTAGGGTCGTATTATCCAGATAATATTCGGAAACGATTCCATTGACGGAGGGAGAGGTTCCGGTATAGAGTGCAGCTACCGAAGAAGCACGGTCGGGTTCCACAAAGCTATAGGAAGCATTTTTATAGACACGTCCCTCTTTCATTAAACGTTTAATTCCCTTTTCGCCATAGAGTACAGAAAAGGTTTCCAGATAGTCCGAACGTAGCTGATCAATAGTGAGTCCGATAATTAATCTGGGAATAGGATCAGCGGCGTAGGTTGGAATACTGGTTATAGCCAGTAAAGTCAATATAGATTTTAGTACTTTCTTCATCTGTTTTTTCTATGATGTACAAATAGGTAGCTTATAGCCCTTAGTAGCAAAATCAGGGTCAAAGGTAATACTGCCGGGTTAAAACTTTGCGGTAGAATAGGCCAAAGCACTATAAAAAGTGTTAAAACCAGCCCATTTATCGGATAATAAAGATCAAACTTCTTTTTAACAGCATTCTTTATCAAAACTGGAAGCCAAATGATATAGAGTGGATTGAAAAGAAAAAGCAGATAGTTAAAGCTTACTGCCGGATGCTCAGAAAAGAAATTCAGAAAGCATAAAACAGCTCCAACTACTCCATAGAGTAACAGGAAAAAAACATCTGCTAACCAGAAAGTACGTTTATTATAAATATCGGCCAGTGTAAAAACGGTTACAAAGAAAAAGAGGCCCCAGAATACGACCCCAGGAGAGAAAAAGTTGTCGTCTGCTCTCATCGTAGCGGCAGAAATAACAGGCCGGGTCTCATCCACCAGATTCTCTTCTGTGCCGTCCCGCTCCACTTTAGCATACTTAAAAGCTTCCATCAGTATTTCAGGAGCAAACATTTGCTGGTGAGGAGTAAGAAGTTTATCGGCCCGACTGGCCAGACAGAGGTCAATACCAAATTGTGTCCAGGGATATTTCCGGGTATAGGAATGGACAATTTTCCGGAAAGAATGCTCTTCTGCCGGCTGTGGATAAATGAAGGCCCCTTCTACAGCATATTCTACAACATCCCGGGGCCGGGTAGAACAATTATCATACAAAAAATTATAACGGTACATCCGATTCTCCGGTAAATAATTGGTCTGAAGATAATTCCAGAGTCGCTCTATCTCTTCCGGCTGTAAATTCAGTTTTTGTTCATAGACACTTCTATTCTCGGTTTCGTATTCAAGGCTGAACCTGGAAAAAGTAGTAATGCCCAATTGATAATCCGTCTCTCCTTTTACAAATCGCCAGAGAAAATTAGGAGAATTAAAACTAAAAAGGCCATAATTAAAGACAGCATCCATCCCCTGTTCCGGAATACGGATACGGAGTGCAGTATGTCCGAAAAGGGAATAAACTTCCGTACCGGGAGAACAGGTAAGCAGACTAACCTGTACCGGATGGGGATTTAGTTCACGACCGGATAATGAATGAGAAAGAGAGAAAAAAAAGAAAATAAATAAAAGAAAATATTTATACATATTTGTTAGAAGAATAACAGATTTAACACCTAAAACAGCACAAAGGTAATGC
>JAJPZL010000437.1 GCA_021204375.1 Bacteroides sp. | reverse complement strand
AATCTCATCCCTATTCCCCGGGGAGTATGAGAAAACATGACCACCCGCTCTTCATCACCTATATCTTTTATTTGAAATTTGTTGGGGGAAACAACGTGATAAACCAGTTGTATATACATAGAAGGAGAGTTTTTCAATATAAATTCTCCTCCAAAGGAAAATTCTAAATTACCACAATGTTTTTGTCTATAAGTCTCTGATAAAGTATATTCTCCTATTTCTCTTTTTATGGAATTATTTTTGTACCACGGATGGACCAAGGTAACTACACGCATAGATACAGTCGGATTGCATATTCTTTTCCTTAATTTTCTGATGGTCCAGAAATTAGAAATGTCCATCTGGAAAGAAGCCGACATATTTTGCTGGAATCCACTATAAGTAACTTCAGGAACTGTCAGGTTCCCACCATATATATTTAAAGTAGACTGATAGTTTAACGAACGGCATCCGGTACCAAAACCCAGCAAGAAGTCCTTATGCAATCTGAGTCCATAAATTATCTCCAAAGCTGAAACCTTAGCCATACGGTCATTAAATGAAAAACCCGTAGTAGCTTCCACCTTTACTTCATAATTCTCCTTCAGAAAACGGTTGAATTGTCCAAAAAGAAGCACAGGGAATAAAAAGAATAAAAATAGAAAGTGTGTTTTTACTAGTATACTGTGTTTCATCCAATAAGGCTTTCAGGATTTGCCTACAAAAATAAACAAAATATACAATATATAAACCATTTGTTTAAAGTATTTTCTTGTAAGAGATATCAAAATTACATTTTTTCAATTGGGTGGTGGCCGGAAATAGAAAAGATCTTAAAACGTAGGATTGTATCTTCCCTCTACCGCTATTGAGACGCTTTTTCTATTAGTACATTCACCCATCTATTAAACCGGGGGCATCTTTCCATCATTTTCTCTATTCCAATTTCCAGAGCGATCATACCGCCCTCAAAGACCTTCTGATATCCCTCTATAATTCGTTCTATTCTTTTGGAAGGAGCTTTTAAAGGATGCGTATTAATATCCTCCGGATTCGGATATAAAGCAATTATCTCTTTCGTCTGTTTATATACCTTTTCTTCATAATATTTCTCGAATCCATGGTTTGAAGAAAATAAGAGAGCCTCAAACTCATGTTTTTGAATATAAGGAACAAAATTAGGAAAGCCGATATCTCTACCAATCGCCTCTTCTAAAGAAGAAAGTCTCTCTTCTATACAGGGCTTGGCAAGGCATTGGGTATAATCCAGAATATTAGTCGGCATCCTGAAATAGTCAACAAACATAGTAACTACCACATTAGCTTCATGGATTCTTTTTAAAACATCATTTCTCAAATATTCGTAATTAACGAATCCCCCTTTTGAAGTATTACTGGTAGATATCTTTATGGGACTTACATCATAGATATCCTTCTCGTTAAGATAAGGCGTTAAAACCTGCTTAATAAACTGCTCTTCAGTTTACCCTTCCACAATGATGATCAACCTTTTCATGGCCGCCCTCCTATCACATTTTTATCCCACAGGTCACCGATACTATAATCCTTGAGCCAATCTCCCAGATTTGCAGAATCCTGGCGCGTGAAAGTAGACTGGTTATCTTTTCTGTCAACAGTAATAATATCTTCAGGCTCAAAATTATTAACCAGGTTTACAGATTGGGTAGAAACAATAATTTGAGTATTTAAAGCAGCTTTTTTATTAAAGCAGCTAACATATTAACAGCAAAAGGATGCAGACCCAGTTCCGGTTCATCAATAATAATTACCTGAGGTGCTTTTGGTTGTAATAATAAAGTAGCTAAAGCAATAAAACGCAACGTTCCATCCGAAAGATGCTGTGCATTAAAATAAGCGTCCGATCTTTTTTCTTTCCATTCCAGCCGGATCATTTCCGGATTAATTCGGTCCGAATGAAGATTAAAACCATCAAAATAAGGAGCGACTGAAGTAATAATATATTCGATTTTCCTGAAATCTTTAGGATGAACCTCCTGCATCCAGTATAAATAAGCCGGCAAATTAGACACATCTTCCCTGAAAAAAGAGTTGTCACCTATATTAGCCGGCTTTCTCATCCTGGATGTTTTACTGGAATCGTGAAAATGGAAAACCCGGAAAGACTCCATATACTTAGCCACATATTTGCTTACGGAATCTCTTCTGGTATTTAATGTACTTTCATTATTATCGCTTCCCCATTCTTTATAAATCCATCCGGATTTCTCATAAACCGCTTTATTAAAAGCAGTATTTTCAAACTCGAAATAAAACTTATTTTCCCGGTTTGGCTTCAAGGAAAATGAATAGGCATTTTTATTATCAAATTCAATTCTGGAAGAAAGAAAGTCAGAAGTCTTAGAACCAAAATAGAGAATATCTTCCGTACTTCCCTCTTCTGCAACATGGAGTTGCAGATTTTGGTCATACATATTTTCAAAAACCGGAAAAAGCTGATAAAGTTACTCTTTCCGGCTCCATTAGCCCCGATTAAAATATTGATCGGTTTCATATCTAAATTTAAAGTCCTGATCAACTTATAATTCTCTATTAAGATATTACTTATCATATTTTTTCCTCTTTATTGAAAAATAACACCCTAAAGATAAGTAAGTTTTTTAAGAAACAAACAATTCTTTTATATACATGGCAGTTGCTATACAATTAAAAAAGGATCTCACACTATTATATTCTACAAAAAATTATCCTTTATTTTTCTGCTACTCTTTTATCAATTACTCCAACAAAGCAATTTTCTCCTGCTCTTTTTCTAATAACCTTTCAAAG
>JAJPZL010000247.1 GCA_021204375.1 Bacteroides sp. | reverse complement strand
GGGTGGAACTTCGACCAGAGGTCATAAAGGTGCTAAGTCAACATCCGGATATTCCAAGAAGATTGGTATTGAAGGAGGACAGATGCCTTTGCAACGCCGTGTTCCGAAATTCGGTTTTAAGAATATCAACAGAGTTGAATACAAAGCTATTAACCTGGATACTATTCAAAAGCTGGCAGAAGCCAAAAATTTGAGTAAAGTAGGGATTAATGATTTGATCGAGGCTGGTTTTATCTCTTCAAAACAATTGGTTAAAATTCTTGGTAACGGTAGTCTGACAGCGAAGCTTGAAGTAGAAGCACATGGATTCTCAAAGAGTGCTGTTGCAGCTATTGAAGTCGTTGGTGGAAATGCTGTAAAACTCTGATTCAATGAGAAAGGCTATTGAAACATTAAAGAATATATGGAAGATTGAGGATCTGAGACAACAGATCCTCATCACTATATTGTTTGTTGCTATTTATCGATTCGGTTCGTACGTGGTCCTGCCAGGTATTAACCCTACTATGTTAACACAACTGCATCAACAGACCAGCGAGGGTTTGTTAGCACTTTTAAATATGTTTTCCGGTGGAGCATTCTCGAATGCTTCTATTTTTGCATTGGGAATTATGCCCTATATATCGGCTTCCATTGTAATTCAGTTGTTGGCAATAGCAGTTCCGTATTTCCAGAAGTTGCAGCGTGAAGGTGAGAGTGGAAGAAGAAAGATTAATCAGTATACACGCTATTTGACAATAGCTATCTTGTGTGTACAGGCTCCTTCTTATCTGATCAACCTTAAAATGCAGGCAGGTCCTGCTTTAAATCCAGGTATTGACTGGACATTCTTCATTATTATGTCTACTCTTATTCTAACGGCGGGAAGTATGTTCATTTTGTGGTTGGGTGAGCGTATTACGGATAAAGGTATCGGTAACGGTATCTCTTTTATCATTTTGATCGGTATTATTGCTCGTCTTCCTCAGTCTCTTTTTCAGGAGATCGTATCGCGTATTTCTGAAAAGACCGGTGGTTTGATCATGTTCCTTTTTGAGATCATCTTTCTGTTATTTGTTATTGGTGCTGCGATTATGCTGGTGCAGGGTACAAGAAAAATTCCTGTACAGTATGCCAGAAAGATCGTGGGTAACAAACAATATGGAGGTGCACGTCAGTATATACCGTTGAAGGTAAATGCTTCGGGGGTTATGCCTATCATCTTTGCTCAGGCAATTATGTTCATTCCTATTACATTGATCGGCTTTACCGGTGCAGAGAGTGCAAGTTCTTTTGTACAGGCTATGTCGGATATTACAGGATTCTGGTATAACTTTGTTTTTGCTGTATTGATCGTTCTGTTTACTTATTTCTATACAGCTATTACAATTAATCCGAATCAGATGGCAGAAGATATGAAACGGAACAACGGTTTTATTCCGGGAATTAAACCGGGTAAGAATACGGCGGAGTATATTGATGAGATCATGTCACGTATTACCCTTCCGGGATCTTTCTTCCTGGCCTTAATTGCTATCATACCTGCATTTGCCGGATTGTTCGGAGTTAAAACAGACTTTGCACGATTCTTTGGGGGGACTTCCTTGTTAATCCTCGTAGGAGTTGTACTGGACACTCTTCAACAGGTAGAAAGCCATCTTCTGATGAGACATTACGATGGATTGCTAAAGTCAGGACGTATTAAAGGACGTTCCGGGAATGTTGCAGCGTATTAACAGTGAAAGTAAGGAATGATATTTCTTAAAACAGAAGATGAGATTGAATTGTTGCGACAGAGTAATCGTCTGGTAGGACTTACGCTGGCGGAGCTTGCGAAGAATATAAAACCGGGTGTAACGACCCGGCAGCTTGATAAAATAGCGGAAAGTTTTATCCGTGACCATGGGGCCACTCCTACTTTTAAGGGATTCCCCAATCCTTATGGTGATCCGTTTCCTGCATCGATCTGTACCTCTGTCAATGAACAGGTTGTTCATGGAATACCTAATGACCTTCCTTTGAATGAAGGGGATATCGTATCCATTGACTGTGGTACTTTTATGAATGGTTTTTGTGGAGATTCTGCCTATACTTTTTGTGTAGGGGAGGTAGCCCCGGAGGTTTTAAAGCTTTTACGGGTAACTAAAGAAGCTCTTTATATAGGGATCCGGAATACCGTTCAGGGTAAAAGGATCGGTGATATCGGGTTTGCTATCCAACAGTACTGTGAAAGTAACTCTTTTGGTGTTGTCAGGGAGTTTGTCGGACACGGTATCGGTAAGAATATGCACGAAGATCCTCAGGTTCCAAATTTTGGTAAGAGAGGATACGGGCCGTTGATGAAGAACGGACTTTGTCTGGCTATTGAGCCGATGATCACTCAGGGGACCAGACAGGTGGTGATGGAGAATGATGAATGGACGGTACGAACCCAAGATCATAAATGTGCAGCTCATTTTGAGCATACAGTAGCGATCCGGAATGGAAAAGCGGATATTTTATCAACGTTTGAATATATAGAAGAAGTTTTGGGAAATAGAGCAATTTAATATGGCTAAACAATCTGCAATAGAACAAGACGGAATAATTGTCGAAGCATTGTCAAATGCTATGTTTCGGGTCGAATTGGAAAATGGACATGAGATCACCGCTCATATTTCCGGTAAGATGAGGATGTATTATATTAAAATCTTACCTGGAGATAAAGTACGTGTGGAAATGTCTCCTTATGATTTGACCAAAGGAAGAATCGTTCTTAGATATAAATAATAAAATTAAATATGAAAGTAAGAGCATCATTAAAGAAACGCA
>JAJPZL010000158.1 GCA_021204375.1 Bacteroides sp. | reverse complement strand
ATTAGTTTTTTTCTATTAGTAAATAGTTTCATATTTATATTACGTTTTTAGTTTATTACAAAACTTTTTCAGTGTGCAATTCTAATCGGGTTAATTTCAACCGACAAATAGAATCGACTAACTGGCTGATTTTCCCGCCCAACGGTAGTACCGATAAAAAGGTGCCATTGGTCGATTCTTTTTTCATTCCTGCACTAAACTTCTTTATTTTGCCCTGTCTAATTTTTGATCCTACAATAATGAAGCGATTATTTCTCTATATCTGTTTAATTATCACCTGCTCTACTGCTTTCCTGAGTTGCCGGGACGAGGGTTCTGAACTGGGAAAGAGGTATGTGGAAACTTCTCTCCGGAATGTATTAACCGATACCTGTACGGTAAAAATGAGTACCATTCTGGTCGACTCTATTGAGACTTCCGGTAATTCAACCTTTCAGTTAGGTCATTATTATGATCCGGCATGGGGAGATCTAAGTCTCTCCTATTATACGGAATACAATATGCCCTCTTTAACAAAAAGTGATAATACCTATATTTTTGATTCCATTACCGTAAAATTCTACTGCGACGGTACTTATCTGGGAGATACCCTCTCCCGGCAGAGTGTTCACATCTATAACCTGGCAGAGAATATTAACCTGAATTATTATGGATATCTCTATTCCACCTCCGAGGTAAAGAGAGAAGACACTCCCCTTACTACCATAACTTTTGATCCCCGGCCTAACTGGGGCAAGGAGATTGAATGTCGTTTACCTGATGAATTTGGGGAACAATTTCTGGATATGGTATTGAACTACTCTATTTACCTGGATTCGCAGGATAAGTTCAGGGATTATTTTCACGGACTGGCCTTTATACCCGACGGAGACGATAGCTGTATTACCGGTTTTGCCGTATCGGATACCAGTATGTGCCTTACCATCTACTATACCCGTATTGATTCATATGCCAATGAAGAGGAGATGGTAATGACACCCTATACTACCCGTAGTTTTAATAAGGTAGATTATGACCGTACCGGTACGCCACTGGAAAGTATTGAGCCTGGAGTGTTATTGGCGGAACCTTCTGAAAATACAGATAATAAGACTTATATTCTGGGGATGGCCGGTATGTATACCAAAATAGAGTTTCCTTACCTGAACGACTTACAGAAACTGGGCGATTTGGTCTCTATAGAGGCTGCTTATCTCTATCTCTATCCGGTACATCAATCGTTTGGAGACCTGAGGCCTTTGCCGCAGGAGCTGACTTTATTTACAGCTGATGAGACAAACTCTGCCGAAGAACAGATCACCAATTCTTCGGGTACACAGGTACAGAACGGTAGCCTTACGGACGATCGTTCTACTTACAACGGCACTTACTATACATTTGATATCACTACTTTTTTACAGACCAACCTGGGAGCGCTGGGAATTAATCAGCGTAATTTATTATTGACCGTTCCTACCGAAGATCTGATCACTACCTGTAGCAGTGTGATGTTTGGAGATAAAAATAATCCGAATGGTACTGTCGAATTGGATATTTTATTTAAAATATATACGAAAGAATAAGAATGACCAGACTAAAGTTAATGAGTGTGCTCTTTATATGCGGATGCCTGGATGGCCTGGTAAACGCCCAGAATACCACCAATTCTCCCGGATCTATGTTCGGTATCGGAGAGGTAGCTACCGGTGAGAGTGGCCGCTACGTCGGTATGGGGGGTGTAGGGATCGGGCTGCGCAAACCAGGATTTACTAATGGTGCCAATCCGGCCGGACTTACCGCCCTGGATACGCTACGGTTTACTTTTGAGGCGGGCCTGATGGCCGGTGTTAAAAATTATAGTGCTTCCGGCCTTAGCAGTACATCTATCGTCGGGAATCTCAATAATGTCTCCATGGCAGCCCGTATCATTCCCCGTTGGTATGGAGCGGTAGGTATAGCACCTTATAGCAGTGTAGGATATGCTATTACTACACAGACGGAAATAGAGGGAGCACCCGGTAATTATATCACTTCTCTGTTTGAAGGAGAAGGAGGATTGTACAAACTTTATATGACCCATGCTTTTCTCCTTACCAAACGGCTTTCGATAGGAGCCAATCTATCTTATATTAGTGGTACGATCATCCAGACAGAGACACAGAGTAGCATTGTGATTGAGCAATCTTCTTACAAACAACAGTTTCATGCCGATTTCGGATTACAATATGCACTTCCGCTAAGTAAAGAGTGTTCGTTGGTGATAGGGGCTACTTATGGATATTATACTTATCTGAATCAGGATAATGAATTGACGGTAAGTAGTTCATCCAGTTATGAATCCATTGAGGAATCACAGCAACATGTCAGCCAGTACATTCCTCAGACTATCGGTGCAGGAGTCTCCTACAATACCCGGCGATGGCTGGTTGCAGCGGATTATAAATACCTGGAATGGAGCCGAATGAAAGAGCCCCAGGCAGGGATCAGTTATAAGGATCAGTATAAAGTCAACATAGGAGCCTCCTGGCTGACCCGCGAGCCGTATGTGGAGCCGGTAGCGGTAATGGCCGGTTTCGGTGTAAGTAATTCGTATGTAGTCATTAAGAACCAGGATGTAATAAACTGGCTGGGGAGTGCAGGGGTCTCCATACCTTTACGGGGGAATCACCTGGGGATCGGATTGAAATATCTGTATCAAACCGGTGGTGCCTCCGGGGTACAGCTGGAGAGATCAGTTTCCTTCTATCTGAACATAAGTTTTAGTGAGAAGATCACACGCAGAAGGCTTTAATAGTTAATACATATATAAAAGGAGAAGCAAATAGATTATCTT
>JAJPZL010000447.1 GCA_021204375.1 Bacteroides sp. | reverse complement strand
GGACAGGTCTGGCCGGAGCATCCGCTGCTGCTTCACTGGGTGAAATGGGATTCAGAGTACTTAACTTCTGTATCCAGGATTCTCCCCGTCGTGCACACTCTATCGCTGCACAGGGAGGGATCAATGCCGCAAAAAATTATCAAAACGATGGTGACTCGGTGTACCGTCTTTTCTACGATACCATTAAAGGAGGTGACTACCGTGCCCGCGAAGCAAACGTTTATCGCCTGGCAGAGGTAGCCAACGCTATTATTGACCAGTGTGTGGCACAGGGTGTACCCTTTGCCCGCGAATACGGTGGTCTTTTAGATAACCGTTCTTTCGGGGGTGCCCAGGTGTCCCGTACCTTCTATGCCCGCGGCCAGACTGGACAGCAGTTGCTTCTGGGTGCTTACTCGGCGCTCAGCCGTCAGGTTCAGAAAGGCTCCGTACAGTTGTACACCCGGTATGAAATGCTCGACCTGGTTATTATTGACGGACGTGCCCGCGGTATTATCGCCCGTAACTTAGTGACCGGTGAAGTTGAACGCTTCTCTGCCCATGCCGTAGTGATCGGTACCGGTGGATACGGGAATGCTTTCTTCCTTTCAACCAATGCTATGGGATCCAACGGTTCCGCTGCTATCCAGTGTTACAAAAAAGGAGCCTATTTTGCAAATCCTTGTTTTGCTCAGATCCACCCTACCTGCGTACCGGTACACGGTGAACAGCAATCCAAACTAACCCTGATGTCAGAGTCGCTTCGTAACGACGGACGTATCTGGGTACCCAAAAAACTGGAAGATGCCAAAGCCTTACAGGCCGGTAAACTTAAACCGACAGATATCAAAGAAGAAGACCGTGACTACTACCTGGAACGCCGTTATCCGGCCTTCGGTAACCTGGTTCCCCGTGACGTAGCCTCCCGTGCTGCCAAAGAACGTTGCGATGCAGGATATGGGGTAAATAATACCGGCCTGGCTGTATATCTGGATTTCTCTGAAGCCATCAGCCGTCTGGGTGAGGATGTAGTACGTGCCCGTTACGGGAACCTCTTTGATATGTACGAAGAGATCACCGACGAGAACCCCTATAAAACTCCGATGATGATCTATCCGGCTATCCACTACACCATGGGTGGTCTCTGGGTGGACTATGAACTGATGACTTCCGTTCCGGGACTTTTCGCTATCGGTGAAGCTAACTTCTCCGATCACGGTGCCAACCGTCTGGGTGCTTCTGCCCTGATGCAGGGATTGGCTGACGGATATTTCGTACTCCCTTATACCATCCAGAACTACCTGGCCGACCAGATCCAGGTACCAAGATTCTCAACCGATCTACCTGAATTTGCAGCAGCCGAAAAAACCATTAAAGAGAAGATCAACCGTATCAAAGCGGTGAACGGAACCCAGTCGGTAGACTCTATCCATAAGAAACTGGGACATATTATGTGGGATTTCGTAGGTATGGCCCGTACCAAAGAGTCGCTTGAAAAAGCGTTGAAAGCGCTGAAAGAGGTGAAAAAAGACTTCTGGAGCAATGTACGTATACCGGGTGATGTGGACGACCTGAATGTGGAACTTGAAAAAGCATTGCGTTTAGCTGACTTTATTGACATCGGTGAGCTGATGGCATTGGATGGACTCAACCGTAACGAATCTTGTGGTGGTCACTTCCGGGAAGAGTACCAGACTCCTGAAGGAGAAGCGCTTCGTGACGATGCTAATTACTCGTATGTAGCTTGCTGGAAGTATACCGGTGAAAATTCTCAGCCGGAGTTGATCAAGGAAGATCTAAATTATCAGTATGTGAAAGTTCAGACACGTAATTACAAGACTTAAAAAATAGTAGAATAATGGAAAAGACTATAAGTTTCACGCTTAAGGTATGGCGTCAAAAAAGTCCGAAAGCCAAAGGTGCTTTCGAATTATACCCCATGAAAAATATCACCGGTGATACCTCTCTGCTCGAAATGCTGGATATCCTCAATGAACAGCTTATTAACGAAGGGAAAGAACCGGCCGTATTCGACCACGACTGCCGCGAAGGTATCTGCGGTATGTGTTCTCTCTATATTAATGGTCGTCCCCACGGTCCGGGTCAGGGAGCAACCACCTGCCAGATCTATATGCGCCGTTTTAACGACGGAGATACCATTACCATTGAACCGTGGCGTTCCGCAGGCTTCCCGGTGATCCGCGACCTGATGGTAGACCGCAATGCATTTGATAAAATTATGCAGGCCGGTGGCTATGTATCGGTAAATACCGGTGGTGTACCCGATGCCAATGCCATTCCTATTCCCAAGCACATTGCAGACGAAGCCATGGATGCTGCTTCCTGTATTAGTTGCGGTGCCTGTGTCGCTGCCTGCAAGAACGGATCTGCTATGTTGTTCGTTTCTGCCAAGGTAAGCCAGCTTAACCTGTTGCCTCAGGGTAAAGCAGAAGCCGGCCGTCGTGCCAAAGCTATGCTTTACAAAATGGACGAGCTCGGATTTGGTAACTGTACCAACACCCGTGCCTGCGAAGCCGAATGTCCGAAATGTATCTCTATCAGCAACATTGCGCGCCTGAACAGAGATTTCATTATCGCCAAGCTGAAAGACTGATCGTTCGATCTGTATTAACCATAGGAAAAGGGTTTCTGACTATTCAGAAACCCTTTTTTGTTCTTCCGGATCCTGAGTAAACGTATGGGAACGCTCTCTTCTCTACATGGGATTAAAATTTCAAATTATCTATCATCTATCATTCCGATATACTTAATTCCTTTTATTTCAGCAAGATATAGAAATAAAGTAAAAATTATCTACCATTTTACTATCATAC
>JAJPZL010000004.1 GCA_021204375.1 Bacteroides sp. | reverse complement strand
GGATAATTCTATCTGGATTTTGTTTTAAAACTTATGTTGAACCATAACCTCTTTAATGACCAGAATGAAAAACATTATTCTCTCTTTTCTTTGGCTGATAAGCATTTCTCCGGTACTTTGTGCCCGGATAACGGGTATACAGAATGAGCCTGATTCGGCTTATATTTTTTCGTATGCAACTAACAAGAACCAAAATCATGACGGATTACATTTTGCCTGGAGTCTTGATGAAACCACCTGGTTTCCCATAGGTCCGGAATATAGTTATATGAAGAGTGATTTCGGAAGTTGGGTGAGTCAGAAACGAATGTTATATCCGGTTATTTTTCAGGACCAGGCCGGACTCTGGCATTGTTTCTTTTCCGTCAATGAAAAGGATGGGGTTTTGGCCCATACAACTTCCGGTGATTTAATAAAGTGGCGTCCTCAATCTTATCATTATGTGATGGAAGATGAAAATTGTATGAATATTGAAGTAGGCTATAATAAACAAACTTCTGCTTACTTAATTTCCTGGGTAAGCACAGAAGGGAAAGAGCGGGGAGTATATGGGACTACTACCCGTGATTTTAAAACCTATATTCCTGTAAAAAAAGTAACTAAAGGAGAACGAAGGAATTCCCGCAAGTCGGTAAATATTTCCGGAATTCAGCAGATGGGTATAGTACAAAAAGTCTCCTGGAGTGTGATTGATGAATTAATCAAAACATATCAACTGGCTGACTATAAAAAAATACTATATAGTGAAACGACTACTACCGATCCTGTGCGTTTTGCCGGACTAAATAGTGTAGAAGCTCAATTGACCCTGTATCCGGAAGAGAGTAAACCTATCAGTGATATGTTGATCGGTATTTTCTTTGAAGATATTAACTATGCAGCTGATGGGGGAATTTATGCCGAATTGATCCAGAACCGCGGTTTTGAATATGATCTGTCGGATAAGCAGGGACGGGATGAAAGCTGGACTCATTTAAAAGCATGGAGTATCAGTGGAAAAGGAGCTACTCTTACTATTGATACGGTTTCTCCTATTCATCCGAATAATCCTCATTATGCTAATTTGCAGATTACAACTTCCGGAGCCGGATTGGTAAATAAAGGGTTTGAAGGTATTCCTTTAAAAGCCGGAGAAAAATATAATTACTCTGTTTTTGCACGTACTCCGGAAGCAAAAAGAGGAAAGTTGAAAATAAGACTTGTTGGTAAAAATGGTGAAGTATATGGCGAAGCTACCACCTCAACTATTACCAGTCAATGGAAAAAATATGAAGGGGTTCTCACCTCTTCTGAGAGTGTCAGTGATGCGAGTCTGGAAGTAATTCCTCAAATGAGTGGCTCGGTACAATTAGATATGATCTCTCTTTTCCCACAGAAAACGTTTAAAGGTAGAAAGAATGGTTTGCGTGCCGATCTGGCACAAACACTGGCAGATATAAAGCCATGTTTTGTACGTTTTCCAGGGGGATGCGTGGCCCACGGTAACGGATTAGATAATATGTATCGATGGAAAAATACCATTGGCCCGCTTGAATCCCGGAAACCTCAACGTAATCTCTGGAATTATCATCAAACTGCCGGTTTGGGTTATTATGAATATTTTCTGTTCTGTGAAGATATAGGAGCTGAACCTCTGCCTGTACTCTCGGCCGGTGTACCCTGTCAGAACTCCGGCATAGGGGGACACGGTCAGCAATGCGGGATTCCCATGGAAAATATGCAGGAGTATATCCAGGAAGTCTTTGACCTGATAGAATGGGCAAACGGGGATGCCAAAACAACCGTATGGGGTAAGAAACGTGCTGAAGCCGGACATCCTAAACCGTTTGATCTGAAATATATTGGTATTGGGAATGAAGATCTTATCTCCGATGTTTTTGAAGAAAGATATGTAATGATCTGCAATGCTGTTCGCGAAAAGTATCCGGATATCATTGTGATCGGTACAGTAGGGCCTTTTTGTGAGGGAAGTGATTATGAAGAGGGATGGAGAATTGCAACCGAAATAGATCTTCCGATGGTAGACGAGCACTATTACAATCCTCCCGGTTGGTATATACACAATCAGGATTACTACGACCGTTACGACCGTAATAAATCTAAAGTATATCTGGGAGAGTATGCAGCACATTTACCCGGGCGTCCCAATAATATTGAAACTGCTCTTGCCGAAGCTCTTCATCTGGCAAATATTGAACGTAACGGAGATGTAGTCAGTCTTACTTCGTATGCTCCTTTGCTGGCTAAAGAAGGGTTTACCCAATGGAATCCGGATCTTATTTATTTTAATAATACTGAGGTAAAACCTACAGTAGGATATTATGTACAGCAACTATATGGATTAAATAGTGGAGATACCTATATCCCTGGTCAGGTGCAGCTATCTAATGGGGAGGACGCTGTGAGAAAACGTATTGCTACTTCAGTAGTGCATGATAACGTAACCGGAGACTATATTCTTAAATTTATAAATATACTTCCAGTCCCGGTACAGATAAATGTAGACCTGAAACCTCTTCAGATCAGTCAGTCTGCAGCTACTCTGACCATGCTTAAAGGTCGTCCCGAGGATAAAACAGCTCTGCCTTCTTCCTCAGAAATTACAGTCTCGGAGATATTTAATCATGACCTATCCCCTTATTCATTTACTGTTTTACGAATTAAATCAACTATAAATAGATAGTATGCATTACAAATCGTTATTAATTACCGCTTTTTTGGTACTTGCCGGTAGCTGTACTGAGAGTCAGAAAGAAAAGGAGATCTTTGCCCCCGGCGAGTTCAAAGAGTGGGTCCAGACTCCCCCCATGGGCTGGAACAGCT
>JAJPZL010000456.1 GCA_021204375.1 Bacteroides sp. | reverse complement strand
GTATAAAAACGTAGATATATGCTTTCTTTCACTCAGGTACTTGAATTTACCGGAACTTTTGCCTTTGCCATCAGTGGCATCCGGTTGGCATCAGCCAAACAGTTTGATTGGTTCGGAGCCTTTGTAGTAGGACTAGTCGTTGCTATCGGAGGGGGAACACTCCGCAATGTACTGCTGGATGTAACCACGTTCTGGATGGCGGACCCGATCTATTTTATCTGTACTGCTTTAGCCCTTTTCTGGGTTATACTTTTCGGTAACTACCTTATCCATTTGAATAATACTTTTTTTATTTTTGACAGCCTGGGACTGGCACTTTTTACGGTAGTGGGGATCACTAAAACGCTTGACCTGGGTTATCCTTTCTGGGTGGCTATTATTATGGGTAGTATGACAGGATCTGCCGGAGGGGTTATCCGTGATATACTGATCAATGAGATACCTTTAATTTTCCGGAAAGAGATCTATGCGATGGCCTGTGTGATCGGAGGAGTGATCTACTGGATCCTTCACTATACAGGAGTAGATTCTACCTGGGTAAACCTGATCAGTGGAGGAAGCATCCTGTTGACAAGAATACTGGCAGTCCGTTTTCAGATCGGTCTGCCTGTATTAAAAGGAGAAAATTTTTAGTTAGAAAGTCGGGTTAATCCCTGATTGGAATTTACCGTCCGTTCTTCCTGCGTAAGCCTTCCCGGAAGATTAGCAGTGGTTGCCCTATCTTTGTATATATCCAGTTCACCGTCAAAACTAATGGTCTGGCGGTTATACATATTAATGGAAATATAGGTAATCCCTGTCGGTTGTACGGTAATAGTAAACGTATAGGTATCTTCATTGTTTCGGGCTACCAGTTTAATCTCTGCTGCTCCCCGTTTACTGTAAGAAAGATCATATTCGGAAACAGGTGCATTAAATGTGAGCCCATTACCCCCTCCATAGGGTACGGAATAAGCTCTGCCAAAATAAGGCAGATAGGAGTAGACCGAATCATTCCTTATCTCCAGCGAATATACCGAAGTCAGGTTTACCGAACGTCCCCCCAATGGTATAGCCCGGTTTACAAGGATCCGGTAACTACCTGATTCTACTCTCTCTTTTACGGCTGTTTTAATATCCTCTTTCCGCTCTTTCCGGGTAGATGTGGTAGCTGAAGTAGAGCAGGCAGCCAGTGAGATCATTAAAAAGAAACCTAATGTATAACTCTTCATTGTCGTAACGGTTTAAGTTTATCTGTATCTCCGATAACAATCAAAGTCTCCAATAAGTTGCGGATAAAACTGCTTCTTTTTAAGAAGACAGATCCTAAAACTGTTCCAGGATTTCTATCCGTTTTTCAATGGGAGGATGGGTAGCAAAAAGACCAAAGAAACTACTGAATTTATTTTGTGCTTTGGCTGTGGGATGTTCAATAAAGAGTTGTGCTACATCCTCCCTTTTTATACTGTTCACTACCGGATCTCCCGCTATCTTTCTTAGTGCACTGGCCAGTGCCGCCGGGTTTTTAGTCATTTCTGCCGCACCTGCATCTGCCATATACTCTCTGTTACGGGAGATGGCAAAACGCATAATGGTTCCGAAGAAGTATCCTAATGCAGCCACCAACAGAGCCAGGAGCAGTATGATCATGCCCCCTCCTTTGTCATTTTTGCGACGGGTAGCTGATGAATAGTATACGCTTCGCAGAGCTATCTCGGCTATTATGGTGAATATACCTACAAAAACAATACTGATAATGAGCACCCGTACATCGTTATTCCGGATGTGGGTAAGTTCATGGGCTATCACGGCTTCGAGCTCCTGGTCATCCAGGCGATCTATAATTCCCTGGGTCAGTGTTACCGTATAAGTATTCTTGTTAATCCCGCTGGCATAAGCATTCAGAGCGGTACTGGGAATTACATTGATCTTTGGCATCTGCATTCCTTTGCTTATACAAAGATTCTCCACCAGGTTATAAATTCTTTTATTTTCTTTTCTTTCCAGCGGATGTGCCCCTGTGGCAGCGTTGATAATGGAGGTATTGGCGAAATAAGCGATCAGAAACCAGATTAACACTCCGCCTATCACATAAGGAAGAAGGTGGAGAAATATCTCGTTGACTATTTCTACCCGTGAATAGGAGGGATCCTCTTCCGACGTTGTGTAGATCAGTAAAAAACAGAACAAATAAGTGAGCCCGACTACCAATGCCGGAAAAAGTGAGAGCAGAATCGCTGATCTTACATTGTTTCTGCTCTGTTGGGTCTGAATACCGACGTATTGCATTTCTTAAAAAATTAGAAGCTTATTTTAGGAGCCTGATCCAGATTGGCCCGTTGGTTCGTACCCAGGTCGAACATCATCTCTTTGTGGAATCCAAACATTCCGGCTATCAGGTTAGAAGGAAACGTTTGTACGGCATTGTTATACTCTTTGGTGGCCGAGTTAAAGTACCGTCTTACGGCAGAAAGTTTATTCTCAATATCCGATATCTCTTCCTGAAGCTGCAAAAAGTTCTGGTTAGCCTTCAGGTCCGGATAAGCTTCCAGGGTGACTCTGAGCCCCGACAGGGCAGAGGTGAGTTGGTTTTCAGCTACGATCTTATCGTCAATGGTACGGGCATTCAGTGCTCCGTTACGGGCAGAGATAACACGGTCCAGGGTCTCTTTTTCATGAGATGCATATCCTTTTACTGTCTCTACAAGCTGGGGAATCAGATCGTGACGCTGTTTAAGCTGTACATCAATATCTGCAAAAGCATTTTCCGGGTTATTTTTCAGTTTTACCAGTGAGTTATAAAGAGAAATCACCATTATTACAAAGAGAGGTACCTCTCGAAAAATAATCC
>JAJPZL010000413.1 GCA_021204375.1 Bacteroides sp. | reverse complement strand
CACGTGATTTGTAATCTCGGGGTCGTTGGTTCGAATCCGACAAGAGGCTCAAAAAGAAGATGTGATTTACATCTTCTTTTTTTATCGGATTCAATGTTTCCTTATCCTCTATACAACTCTATGACCAGGGAAGAATGAATAGGCACTTTATATTCCCTTCCTATTTCTATCTTCTCATCCGTCAGAATATTGATCCCATATGTATATCCTTCCAGACATTCGGTAAAATAGTGCCAATCTATCCTGTGTTCTTTCCGGGTAGGATCCAAAAAGACAAATACAGCTTCGTCGTCCGTATAACGAAAATATCCGTATGTATTCTCTACCGGAAGAAAGTGGGTAGTATTACCGGTATGGATAGCTTTCGCTGTTTTTCTCCAGGTAAACAGTTTGCGGGTATGATCATAAATCTCTTTTTCCTCTTTACTGATAAGCTTACCGGTAAAAAGATTTTTTCGGTCTTCTTTCCAACCACCCGGGAAATCGATCCTGGCTTCTCCATGGCCTGCCGAAGGGTCACCGCTGCGAAATCCAAACTCTGTTCCGTAATAGAGCTGAGGAATTCCCCGGAGGGTAGCCAACAGGGTAATGCCCATTTTAATCTTACCTGTATTTCCTTTTACACTATCGGCAAAGCGTCCTATATCATGATTATCCAGGAAGATCATCAGTGATTTTGCATCCGGATAGAGAAAATCCAGCGCCAGGGCTTCATAAATACGGTTTATTCCTTCCATCCACTCTTTACTATCTACTGCCAGGCCTTCGGACAAAGCCTCCTGAAGAGGGAAATCCATCACAGAAGGCAGGAAAGAAGAGTAACCGTCACTATTCCGGAATCCTCCCTGCCAGTAAGCTACAATAGCAGGCGAAGAGTGCCAGCATTCGGCTACAATCGTAAGATGGGGATACTCCTCCAGGATACGGCGGGTCCACCGGGCAATCCCTTCTTTATTGTTGTAAGGAAAAGTATCGACTCTTAAACCGTCGAGATCGGCCCACTCGATCCACCAGATATATAGTTGCAAAAAATACCGGAGTACGTAGGGATTCTCCATCGCCATATCCGGCATCATCTTGTCAAACCATCCGTTCACCGTATGTAGCCGGTTGATCCGGGCACTGTTCGGATCCGTGATCGTTGCCAGACGATAGTTAGAGCGGACAATCCGGTCTCTCTTTTCCGGCAAATGGACCCAGTCCTTAAAAGGAAGGTCTTTTATCCACCAGTGGGCCGTACCGCAATGGTTAGGTACGGCATCCATGATCACCTTTAACTCTCTTTGGTGTGCTTCAGCAACCAGTTCTTTGTAAAGATCATTATCGCCTAACCGGAGATCGATCCGGTAATAATCTGCACAGGCATATCCGTGATAGGACTCTTTTTTCTCATTATCCAATTGAGGCGGAGTAAGCCACAAGGTGGTCACACCCAGTGAGGCCAGGTAATCCAGGTGATCCATAACTCCATAGAGATCGCCTCCGTGACGGGCATAGGGTTTCTTCCGGTTCACCTTCTCTATAGTGTCGGGTGTATGATCTATTTCCGGTTTGCCGTTGGAGAAACGATCCGGAAAAAGCAAGTAGATCAGATTAGCGGCTGAAAAACCGGTACGCTCTGCCGATCCTGGCCGGCGCTCCTGCAAAGAATAGGAAAAAGAGCAGGTCTCTCCTTCCCGTTTCACTTCAAACTCATACAGGCCTGGTAAAGCATTCCGTCCTATCTCAATATCCACAAATAGATAGTTGGGGCTATCGGCCTGATGTATCCGGGATACATGCACCTCTCTGTGGTCTCCTTTTGCAACTACTTCAGCTCCTTTCAGGTCGTTTCCATAGAGCATTAACTGAAGAGGGGTTTTCATACCCACCCACCAGCAGGGAGGCTCCATACGATCTATCCGGAGTGAATTTCTTTCTTTCCTGTTATCCATTTTATAAAGCACTTAATCCACCTGTTACTCCATATACCTCTCCTGTTACATAGGTAGATTCGTTAGAGGCTAGAAAAACATAGACTCCTACCAGCTCTACGGGTTATCCGGGACGTTTCATCGGAGTATCCAACCCGTGCCGGGGTATACCTTCATCGGGATTTCCACCGGAGACTTCCAGCGGGGTCCATACAGGCCCCTGACATACCGTATTTACCAGTATACCTTTTTCAATAACAAGTTTGGAGAAGGCAATGCTAAAAGCGACCAGAGCACTTTTGGAGGCCGCATAATCCATCAGCATTTTATTGGGAGTATAGTATTCGGCAGATCCTGTAAAGATAACAGATGCTCCTGCCGGCAGATACAGAAGAGCAGCTTTACAGAGATAGATAGGCGAATAGAGATTTACTTCAAAGGTTTATCGGATCTGTTCTGCCGTCAGCTTAGCAATATCGGTGCAGGCTTTTTGTACGGCAGCATTCAATACCAGGATATCCAGGCCCTTCATCAGTTCCGTACTCTCCCGTATAACCCGGATACACTCCTCTTCTGTACGGAGATCAGCCGGGATTTTATTTAATTTCTTACCCTCTTTTTCCAGAAGCGAAGCCAGGGATTCGGCATCTTCCTGTTCACCCGGCAGGTAAGTTATCGTCACTTCTGCACCTTCCCGCATATAAGCAATGGCTACAGCACGACCGATCCCGGAGTCTCCCCCTGTAATAAGAGCCTTTCTTCCCTGAAGACGGCCATGTCCTTCATAACTCTCTTCACCACTATCCGGAATGGGTTTCATACTCTTCTGTAAACCGGGAGGATTCTGTTTCTGCATCGGGAACTCCTCGTGAGGATACATACTCAACGGGTTTACTAAAATAGCTTTTTTCTCACGATC
>JAJPZL010000464.1 GCA_021204375.1 Bacteroides sp. | reverse complement strand
TATCTGTTGTTTGTTTAGTATTACTAAAGAGTGTCATAAACCCTAATAAGAAGTTAATAGAAATGAATGTTGCAGAACAGGTCGTAAAAGTATTAGAGGAGAGTGGAGTAAAACGAATTTATGCAGTGACCGGGGATAGTCTCAATGGAATTAATGAGGCTGTCCGGAAGAGCGATAAGATTGAGTGGATCCATGTGAGACATGAGGAGACAGGAGCCTTTGCCGCAGGTGCAGAAGCACAATTGAGTGGGGGATTAGCCTGCTGTGCCGGTAGTAGTGGTCCGGGGTATGTACATCTTATTAATGGCCTTTATGATTCGCACCGGTCGGGGTCAGCTGTATTGGCTATTGCATCTACTATCCCTACCAAACAGTTTGGAACGGAGTATTTCCAGGAGACCCATACGACCAAACTCTTTGATGATTGCAGTTACTATAATGAAGTAGCTACCACTCCTTATCAACTTCCCCGGATGCTACAATCTGCCATTCAGTCTTCTCTATCCAGAAAGGGTGTATCGGTAGTAGGAATACCGGGAGATCTGACAGGGGAGGCTACAGAAAACATAAATTCTTCCAGCATAAATTATGTAACAGATGCCAGAGTTTGTCCGGCCAGGGAAGAACTGGAGATCCTGGCGAGATTACTGAATGAATCGACAAAGATCACTCTTTTCTGCGGAATTGGCTGTAAAGAGGCCCACGCAGAAGTAGTAGAGCTCTCCCAGCGGCTGAATGCTCCTGTAGTCTATACTTTTAAAGGAAAAATGTCTATACAATATGAGAATCCGAATGAAGTAGGTATGACCGGATTACTGGGTATGCCTTCGGGATATTACAGTATGCATGAAGCAGAAGTTTTACTGATGTTGGGTACCGACTTTCCTTACGATGCCTTTATGCCCGATAATGTATGGACAGCCCAGATTGATATACGCTCTGAAAGATTAGAAAGAAGAGCTAAAGTAGATCTGGGTCTTTGCGGAGATATAAAGAGTACCTTAAAAGAGTTGTTACCCATGCTGGAGCAGAAAAGTGATGATAGCTTCCTGCAAGAGCATCTGAAGAGTTACAACAAAGTCCGGAAGAACCTGGAGAGCTTTGCAAAACAAAAGGGGGAAAAAGATAATATCCAATCGGAATATGTGATATCACTGGTTAACCGGCTGGCTTCGGAAAATAGTGTTTTTACTGTAGACACCGGTATGACCTGTGTATGGGGAGCCAGGTATCTGCATGCGTCAGGAGATCGCCAGATGATAGGTTCTTTCAATCATGGTTCTATGGCAAATGCCCTGCCTCAGGCCATCGGTTCATCCCTGCTTTATAAAGAAAGACAGGTAATTGCTTTATGCGGAGATGGAGGATTATCCATGAGACTGGGAGATCTAGAAACTATTGTACAATATAAGCTGCCGGTCAAGATCATAGTCTTCAATAACCGCTCCCTGGGCATGGTCAAACTTGAAATGGCAGTAACAGGACTCACTGATACCGAAACCGATATGCTAAACCCGGACTTTGCCCAGGTATCACAGGCTATGGGTATGGAAAGGATCAATGTAAGAGATCCGGAAGAGGTGGAACCTGTATTAAAAAGAGCCTTGGCAAGGGAGGGTGCCGTACTGGTCAATATCTTTACAGATCCGAATGCACTGGCCATGCCTCCTAAGGTAGAGATCGGGCAGATGACAGGATTTGCTCAATCCATGTTTAAACTGATGATACATGGAAGGACCAAAGATGTATTGGATACCATTCAGATGAATTATAGACATATGAAAGAGATATTTAAATAATAAACTTTTTCTAATCCAAAGAAGGAGTTGTATAACTTTTTCTTTGGGCTTTTATTTTATGACATTTTTACAGGCGATTTACATACTCTCTCTGCAGATTAAAGAATCTTACACGCTGCATTTCACCACTTTCGGATATCATAGTAGAGGTACGCTTCATAGACTGCATCCACATACGCATACGCTGTGCGGTCTCTTCGTCGGAAGAGGAGATATCCGTCACCGTAAAAGCCTTAAACCGACTGGATTTATGTGAAGATGAGTTCATATAGATATAACTGGTTTCAAAATTGATACTCGAAACATACATATATACTTTCTTTCCTTTCACAAACTCTCCGGAGATAGCCAGTTTTTCCAGATCATCCAGAAAAACCAGTAGTTCCTTTTTCAACATTTTTACCTCCCCGGGAGTGATCAGCTGAACATTGGCAAAATAGGTAATGTCCTTCACAATGTGATAAAAAGTAAGTTTATCCCAGATATAATAAGTTACATACGCACTCCGGTAATAATAGGAAAGTCTTTGAATGACTTCGATAAAACGTTCCGGAATAATTACTTCCCGATAATTTTTCAGCAGATCAGAATTTGCATACTGATACATCCATTTGAAACAAAAAAACCGGGATATCTTTTCATAATTACAGATCAGGGTAAGAGGTAAGGCACTGAATGTACCCCCTACTTCAGAAGTCGGATCTTCAGAAAGTTCTTTAAGTTTTCTTATTGTCTCTTCAAGAGTTTCATAATCTTTCTCCGAGAGATTAAAGAACTCATACATATTCATCTGGTAGGGTCTGCTTTTTAAAGGCTTACTCCCTTTAATATTATCAAGCGATATATTCAGTTCCCTGGCAATTTCTGCCATCTCGGCAAAGCTAAAAGATACATCCTTGCGTATTCTGCGATAAATGGCTTCTTTTTCCAGACAAAGGATCTCCATCAAGCGGGCGGTCCGCTTTCCTCGCTCAGGGATCTTTTTCTTAATCTCCTGGATCAACAGTTCATATACAATATCTTTATTCTCCATGATCT
>JAJPZL010000149.1 GCA_021204375.1 Bacteroides sp. | reverse complement strand
ATCTATATGAGCTTAGAAGAATATAATAAAAAAAGAAAGTTTGCAGAGACTCCGGAACCGGAAGGTCTTCCTGAAAGGGAGGATGAAAAACCTGTTTTTGTCGTTCAGCGACACCAGGCTTCCACTCTTCATTTTGATTTCCGGCTGGAAGAAGATGGAGTTCTCAAGAGCTGGGCTGTTCCCAAAGGGCTTTCTATGAACGCTTCAGATAAACGGCTGGCAGTGGAGGTAGAGGATCATCCGCTGGAATATGCCTCTTTTCATGGGATAATACCGGAAGGGAATTATGGAGCCGGGGTAGTAGAGATATGGGATGAAGGAACCTGGGAACCCAATGAAAATAGTAAAAATGTAAATAAAGCTCTTGAAAAGGGTACTCTTGATTTCACATTACAGGGTAAAAAATTAAAGGGAAGATTTGTACTGATCAAAACCAAAGGATCCTATTCAAAGAACGATTGGTTGCTTATTAAGAAAAAGGATGAATATGCTACGACCGATACCTATGATGCCAATGAGATAGAATAATTCTGACGGTTTACAACCGGTAAGAACATTGAAAATGAACAACATTCCATGGATAATTGAGAAAAATCTCTTACTTTTAGCCTCTGTAACTAATTATATAAATGTATGAGAACAACACTATTTTCATTGGTAACTGTAATTTGCCTGCTGGCTTTTTATGGGTTCACCACTAAAAAAGAGGCTAAACAGGAAAAAGGAAAACTGGAGATTGCAGTAGAGTATAACCGTCAGGCGGGAAGGGGAAGTAACCAATATGCGGTATGGATAGAGGATAACCAGGGAAATCTGGTAAAAACATTGTATGTAACCCGCTTTACGGCGGAAGGGGGCTATAAGATGCGTCCGACGTGTATGCCGGTATGGGTAGAGAAATCGGGAGCAGCTTCTATGGATAAGAGTGAGATAGATGGCTTTTCAGGAGCTACTCCACAAAGTGGTACCCATATATATACATGGGATGGAACGGATAAGAACGGGCAACCGGCTCCCCAAGGAGAATATACCTTTGTGGTAGAAGCAACCTATATAGGGGAAAATATAGTGACCTTTAAAAATAAGTTCAACCTGGGAGGATCCGGAGTCACTATTCCTACTACACCCGGGTTTAACTCGGATGAAGAAAAGAACCGGGATATGATCACCCGGGTAACAGCTACCTATATTCCGTAAAACGAATAAAAAGAGGATAGTCCCTGACAGGAAACTATCCTCTTACCTCACCTGATAATATATTATACCAGAAATAAAATCTATTGGTTATAAAGTTACTCCTGTTTTAAAGATGGCAATTTCACGGTAACCTTTCTTTTCATTATTTACAGGTTCGCCGCTGGCCACCTTAATGATATAATCAATAAAACGACGGCAGGTCTCTTCCATAGGTTCGTTTTCTATAATTACACCTGCATTAAAGTCAATCCACCCCTGTTTATTCTGTGAAAGTTTTGTATTGGTAGATATCTTCATGGTGGGAACAAAAGTACCGAACGGGGTTCCGCGTCCTGTAGTAAAGAGTACGATATGACATCCACACGCGGCAAGGGCAGTAGCAGCGACCAGGTCATTTCCCGGAGCAGAGAGCAGGCTGAGCCCTTTTACCTGAAGACGGTCTCCGTAACCTAATACTCCTGAAATAAGGCTCTTACCACACTTCTGGGTACACCCCAGGGCTTTTTCTTCCAGGGTAGAGATACCTCCCGCTTTATTACCGGGCGAAGGATTCTCTCCTACCGGTTCACCATGAGAAAGGAAATACTCTTTAAAATCATTGATCAGGCTTACAGTCTGGTTAAATAATCCTGCGTTTTCGCAACGGTCCATCAGGATGGTTTCAGCACCGAACATTTCAGGAACCTCGGTCAAAACGGAGATACCACCCTGAGCAATGAGATAATCGGAGAACATTCCTAAAAGGGGATTGGCCGTAATACCGGAAAATCCGTCAGACCCGCCACATTTCAGACCGACCCGAAGCTCGGAAAGAGGTACATCCTGACGTACGTCGTTACAAGCTTTGTCATACAGGTCACGAAGGATTTTCATCCCTTCTTCGTATTCATCACCCACTTTCTGGGTTACCATAAAGGAGACACGATCTTTGTCGTATTCACCGATAAACTCTTCGAATACATCCGGTTGATTGTTCTCACATCCGAGTCCTACTACCAGTACAGCGCCTGCATTGGGGTGAAGTACCATATCACGAAGGATTTTTTTGGTATTCTCGTGGTCGTCCCCCAATTGTGAACAACCGTAATTATGCGGGAAAGAGACAATCGCATCTACTCCTTTACAGCCGGTCTCCGAACGCAGGCTGTCTGCCAGCTGATTGGCAATACCGTTCACACATCCTACGGTAGGAATGATCCATATTTCATTCCGGATCCCTACTTCACCGTTTTTACGACGGTATCCTTTAAAAGTACGTTCTTCTTTTTCAATTCCTAATGATACGTTTACCGGATTGTAGGTATAGTCGAGTAAACCGGCCAGATTCGTTTTTATATTATTTTCATTGACCCAGGACCCCTTCTGTATAGCCATGGTTGCATGACCAATGGGATAGCCATATTTAATTACATCTTCTCCTTCGGTAAAATCCTTCAATGCTACTTTGTGTCCTGCGGGAACATCTTCAGTCAGCGTAACCGATGTGTCGTTCAAGGTAATAACCTCCCCCGCTTTCATATCCACAATAGCCACGGCTACATTATCAGCGGGATTAATTTTAAGATACTTGGTTTCCATTCTGTTATATTTTAATTAATATGATTATCCGCATGATGTCCGTTGATTTATTGAACATCATATGAA
>JAJPZL010000337.1 GCA_021204375.1 Bacteroides sp. | reverse complement strand
GGGGATAGTTATGGGTCTTTCTTTTCTGAGCTTATTGTACCTGCAGGTCAGGTATATTGAGGATATAGTAAAGATGCGTAACGAGCAATTTGATGAATCGGTAAAGAATAGCATGTACCAGGTCTCCCGGAATATAGAGATGGACGAAACGGAAAGGTGGCTGAGAGAAGATGCGGAAGAGATAGAACGCTATGAATCTTCTTTAACCCAGCAGGAGGGTTTGATTACTCAAAGTAGACAGTTAACCGCTATCAGTGATAGTAGTGTATATAGTGAAGTCCAGCGAATTACAAGAAGACCTGCAACCGTTCCGAAAGCCATGTTTGGCCGTCCGGATATTAATAGTTCCATCCCGCAGACCTCCCGTCAGTTGAAGGATGCTATTATGACTCGGTATATGTATCAGGATGCTTTACTGAGAGAGGTGATCTATAAAATATTGTACAAAGCAAGTGAGTTGTCGCTGGATCAGCGTATTAACTTTAAAAAACTTGATAATTATCTCAGGAGCGAGTTACTCAATAACGGAATTGAACTTCGATTCCATTTTATAGTAACCGATAAAGATGGAAAGGAGATCTATCGTTGTTCGGATTTTGAAGAGAAAGGGAGTCAGGATACATACACCCAGCTTCTTTTTGCCAACGACCCTCCTGCAAAGATGGGTTTTCTGAAAGTTCATTTTCCGGCTAAGCGGGACTATATTTTCAGTTCGGTTACTTTCATGATCCCTTCCTTGATCTTTACGCTGGTGTTGTTACTTACGTTCATATTTACCATATACGTAGTATTCCGCCAGAAAAAGCTTACGGAGATGAAGAACGATTTTATTAACAATATGACTCATGAGTTTAAAACGCCTATCTCTACTATTTCACTGGCTGCCCAGATGCTGAAAGATCCTTCTGTCGATAAATCGCCTCAGATGTTCCAGCATATCTCCGGAGTCATTAACGATGAGACAAAGCGGTTGAGCTTTCAGGTAGAGAAAGTTTTGCAGATGTCTATGTTTGACAGGCAGAAAGCCACTCTGAAAATGAAGGAGGTAAATGCTAATGAACTCATCACAGGAGTTATTAATACATTTACACTCAAAGTAGAAAAATATAACGGACAGATCACTTCCGAACTCAATGCCACGGATCCTATGATATTCGTAGATGAGATGCATATTACCAATGTTATATTTAACCTGATGGATAATGCAGTTAAATATAAAAAACCGGATGAAGATCTGTTGCTGGATGTAAGAACATGGAATGAACCAGGTAAACTACTGATCTCTATCCAGGATAACGGGATCGGGATCAGGAAAGAGAACCTGAAAAAAATATTTGATAAGTTCTACCGGATACATACCGGGAATCTTCACGATGTGAAAGGATTCGGACTCGGTCTTGCGTATGTAAAAAAGATCATACAGGATCACAAAGGGATCATACGCATCGAGAGTGAACTTAACGTGGGAACTAAATTTATTATTGTGTTACCTTTATTAAAAAATTAACAATATGGAGGAAAAATTGCGTATTTTGTTGTGCGAGGATGATGAAAACCTGGGTATGCTTTTGCGGGAATACCTGCAGGCTAAAGGCTATGCTGCAGATCTTTGTCCGGACGGAGAAGCCGGTTATAAAGCTTTTCTGAAGAATAAATACGATTTGTGCGTGTTTGATGTGATGATGCCGAAAAAAGACGGATTTACACTTGCACAGGACGTAAGAGCTGCGAATGCAGAGATTCCTATCATTTTTTTGACTGCTAAAACGTTGAAAGAAGATATACTTGAAGGATTTAAGATCGGTGCGGATGATTATATCACCAAACCGTTCAGTATGGAAGAGCTGACTTTCCGTATTGAAGCGATCCTCAGACGGGTACGGGGAAAGAAAAATAAAGAGAGTAACATCTATAAGATCGGTAAGTTTACTTTCGATACCCAGAAACAGATTCTTTCTATTGGAGATAAGCAGACTAAACTTACTACCAAGGAGTCAGAGCTGCTCGGACTGTTGTGCGCACATGCCAATGAGATCCTTCAGCGTGACTTTGCCCTGAAAACCATCTGGATAGATGACAACTACTTCAATGCCCGTAGCATGGATGTATATATTACCAAGCTTCGTAAACACCTGAAAGAGGATGATTCCATTAAAATTATCAATATCCACGGTAAAGGTTATAAACTGATCACTCCCGAAGTGAACGAATAAAAATAACGTTTCGGACGGATACTTACAGAAAAAGGAAGCCCTGAGGCTTCCTTTTTTAATTTCTTCCGTCCCGTAAAGGATCAGTCTGTTATCCTTTTATTGAGGATGATATAAGTCACAAGACCTACGATCAACAGAGCAGCCGAAGTACCCAGGATTGTATTGTTGTTCACATTTCCGGTATAAGCAGATACCAACAGGATCACTGCTCCGATCAAAATAAGAATAAGTCCCAGATTCTTTAATAAACTTTTCATTGGTGTGTATTTTTATAGTTATTTTTTTCTGTTTACAAATTAAAGAATAATTCTTTTACGAATGAAATAATTCACGAAAAAAAAACAAGTTCTCTTTTGTATTGTAAAATATCTTTCGGAGTACCTCCTGGCTCACGGTCAACTCCTCCAGCGTTACATTCTGAAGCGCTTCCACCAGGGTATGGTTTACCACTTTCCGGGTCTTATCTTCCAGTTGCTTACCGGTTTTAGTCAGATGGATCAGGTTGGTTCTTCTGTCTTTTTTATCAGAGATACGTACCACCAGGTGCTGGCGTTCCATATTATCGATCAGCCGGGTCATGCTCGGTTTGTCCTTAAAAGTTGCATTACACAACTCTTGTTGCGTCACCC
>JAJPZL010000276.1 GCA_021204375.1 Bacteroides sp. | reverse complement strand
AAATATCGTACTTTTCTATGTTTCAGTCTCTTTTCCTAAAGAATCACTTTCTCTATAAAATCTTCTTTTCCTCCTGCAAATATCCCTTTTGGAAATTGCTTCCGGAGATGGATAATAAATAAATTAAACTACTCAGGAAGAGCTATAACGGTTGTTTCCGTAGAGACACGGAAGTTATTCACAACCTGTTAATAAATTATTTGAAATATTTTGGGGCAATAAGTGGGGAATTGTGGGGAAATGTGTATTTTTACACTCGGTTTATTATAATAAGGTAAAAAATTGATCAGATTTCTCGGTAACATAGAAGCCAAAGCGGACAGCAAAGGAAGAGTCTTTATTCCTGCACAATTCCGCAAACAACTCCTTACAGACAAGGAGGAGAATCTTATCATGCGCAAAGATGTCTACCAGGAGTGCCTGGTCCTTTACCCGGAAAGTGTATGGAACGAGGAACTAAATGAGTTACGGAGCCGGCTGAATAAATGGAATGCCCGCCATCAACTTATCTACCGCCAGTTTGTATCGGATGTGGAAATCCTTGCTCCAGATACAAACGGGAGAATACTGATCCCCAAACGCTATCTGGCTTTAGCCGGCATTCAGGCAGAAGTACGATTTATAGGAATGGATAACAAAATTGAGATCTGGGCAAAAGAAAAAACAGAGCAACCCTTCATGGAAGCAGCTGTGTTCGAAAAAGAGTTAGCAGAGATCATGAAAGATTTAACGGATGAGTGCCATGAGTGATCCCATTACATATCATATACCGGTATTGAGGAACGAGAGTGTGGACGGAATGAATATTCGCCCTGACGGTACTTATGTAGATATTACTTTCGGAGGTGGAGGACACTCCCGGGAGATCCTGAACCGCCTCGGAGAAAAGGGAAGGTTATTGGGATTTGACCAGGATGAAGATACGCTGAACAACCTGCCGGAAGACGAACGTTTTACTTTTGTAAAAAGTAATTTCTGTTACCTGAAAAATTTTCTCCGGTACCACGGTATAGAGAAAGTGGATGCTATTCTGGCTGACCTGGGAGTTTCATCCCATCACTTCGATGACAGCAGCCGGGGATTTTCTTTCCGTTTCAATGGAAAACTGGATATGCGGATGAACCAGGCTGCTTCCCTTACTGCAGCCGATGTGCTCAATACCTATCCGGAAGAGGAGCTGGCACGGATTTTCTATCTATATGGAGAACTGAAGAACAGCCGTAAACTTGCGGCTGTCATAGCAGCGAATCGCAGGCAGAAAAATATCCGTACGATCGAAGAGTTTATGGAGATCATAAAACCGCTTTTCGGCAGGGAAAGAGAGAAAAAAGAGCTGGCGAAGGTTTTCCAGGCATTACGGATCGAAGTGAACCGGGAAATGGAAGCGCTGGAAGAGATGCTTCTGGCAGCGACTGAGGTACTTAAACCCGGAGGAAGACTGGTAGTTATCACCTATCATTCCCTGGAAGACCGGATGGTCAAGAACGTTATGAAGAGTGGCCGTACCGACGGAAAAACCGAAAAAGATTTTTTCGGAAATATCCAATCCCCGTTCCGGTTGGTAAACAACAGAGTGGTCGTTCCGGATACGGAAGAGATTGAACGCAATCCCCGCTCACGAAGTGCCAAATTACGCATAGCAGAGAAGGTATAACCGATCAGAGAAGTAGTATATGGAAGCAGAGCATAAAGAGAAGATTCAGCCTGACCCCCCTAAAAAGCGTAACTCTTTCAAGAGTATCCTGGGAGGTGACATCCTGGCGAACGACTTTTTCAGGCGTCAGACCCGTCTGCTCATCCTTATTATGGTCTTTATCATTTTTTATATTCACAACCGGTATTCAAGCCAGCAACAATTGCTGGAGATCGAACTGCTGAAAGAAAAACTAACTGATATTAAATACGATGCACTAACACGTAGCTCAGAAGTTATGGAGAAGACCCGCCAGTCACGCATCGAAGAGTATATAGCAACCGAAGGGAGTGAACTGCAAACAGCGACCCATCCCCCGTATGTAATTAAGTAACAGAGAAAAGATGGCTGTCAATAAAAAGAGCATAATGACCCGTTACTTCTTCATCATTCTTTTGATGGGAGTACTTGGTGTGCTTGTTGTTGTCAAAGCCGGGATCATTATATTTGCCGAGCGGCAATACTGGTCGGATGTAGCCGATCGGTTCGTCCGGGAAAATGTAGTTGTAAAACCGAACCGTGGTAATATTATCTCTTCCGACGGTAAGCTGATGGCCAGCTCCATGCCTAAGTACCATATATATATGGACTTTAAAGCAGGAGGTAAAGCCAAGGAAGACTCCCTCACGCTTCATTTCGATGAGATCTGCCAGGGATTAAACCGGATATTTCCGGATAAATTGGTAAATTATTTCAGGACCCATCTTAAGAACGGATGGAATAAAGGAAGTCGCAACTACCTTATTTATCCGCGCCGGATCTCTTATAGTCAGTATAAAGCGGTAAAAGAGCTCCCTGTATTCAGTATGAGCAGTAACCGGGGAGGGTTCCATACCCGGGAGTATAACCATCGGGAAAAACCTTTTGGTACACTGGCGGAAAGAACCCTGGGAGAACTCTATCCGGATGTAGAACAGGGAGCTAAGAACGGGCTGGAACTTGCTTTCGACTCTCTACTAAAAGGCGAGAACGGAGTTACCCACCGTAAGAAAGTAAGAAATCAATATATAAACATAACCGATGTACCTCCTGTAGATGGATGCGATCTGATCACTACCATTGATGTAGGGATGCAGGATATCTGCGAAAAAGCCCTTCTGGATAAACTCCATGAAATTAACGGCAATGTAGGCGTAGTCGTTCTGATGGAGGTAGAGACAGGGGATGTAAAAGCCATAGTGAATATGACCAAAGGCCGGGACGGGGTTTACCGGGAAGAACGCAACAATGCTATCAGCGATATGATGGAGCCTGGGTCGACATTCAAAACAGCTTCTCTGATGGTAGCCCTGGAAGATGGTTACATCACTCCGGAAGATGGTGTGGATACCGGTAACGGAGTGATGATGATGCATAAGCGTCCTATGCGCGATCATAACTGGAGACGGGGAGGATACCAATATCTTACCGTACCCCAAATCCTGATGGTCTCTTCCAATATCGGGATTTCTTACCTGATCGATAAGCATTACGGGAACAATCCGGATAAGTTTGTAGAAGGTCTCTACCGGATGAGCCTTCATGAGCCGCTGAATTTACAGATCCCTGGTGAAGGTAAACCCAATATACGTCGTCCGAGGGACGGCAGATGGTCGAAAACGGCTTTACCGTGGATGAGTATCGGTTATGAAACCCAGATCCCTCCGATGAATACGCTTACCTTTTATAATGCCATCGCTAACAATGGCAAAATGGTAAAGCCCCGTTTTGTAAAGGCAACTGCCCGGAACGGTGAGATTATCAAAGAGTATCCGGTAGAAGTGATCAACCCATCTATCTGTTCCCGGAAAACACTGGATCAGATCCAGGAGATGCTGGAACTGGTAGTAAGCAAAGGACTGGGCTCGGCAGCCGGAAGCAATCAGTTCAGTGTGTCCGGAAAAACAGGAACCGCACAGATATCCCAGGGAGCCGGAGGTTATAAAACCGGAACGGTGCATTATCTGGTTAGTTTTTGCGGGTATTTTCCTTCCGAGAATCCTAAATACAGTTGCATCGTAGCGATACAGAAACCCGGACTACCCGCTTCGGGAGGGTTGATGGCCGGTAGTGTTTTCGGGCGGATCGCCGAACGCGTCTATGCGAAAGATCTGACGTTAAACCTGGCACACGCGGTTGACTCTACCAGTGTTCCCATTCCGGATGTAAAACCGGGAGACCTAGTCCAGGCGAATTACGTATTAAGCCGACTGAAAGTAGCTACCAAAAACGAATTTACCAAACCCCGTACCAGGGACCTTCCTGTATGGGGAAATATTGAAAAAGAAACAGCGCAGGTGATCCTTAAAAATAACAAAATATCCGGAGATATAGTACCAAATGTGGTCGGCATGGGAGCAAAAGATGCTGTTTATTTGTTAGAGAGTAAAGGATTACAGGTATCCCTGTCAGGAGTCGGTAAAGTGAAAAGCCAGTCTCTTGCCAAAGGAACAACGATTAAAAAAGGACAAACCATCCGTATCTATTTACAATAAAAGAAGAGAGAAGCATGAAACTGACCGATCTATTAAAACAGATACAACCTATCCGGATTAGTGGCTCTACACAACAGGAGATCACCGGAGTAGCTATTGATTCCCGGCTGGTACAACCGGGTTATCTTTTCATTGCCCTGAAAGGTACTCAATCGGACGGTCACTCTTATATACCCGCTGCCATAGAAAAAGGTGCCCTATCCATTCTTTATCAGGATGAGCCGGATATGACAAACCGGGAAGTAACTTTCATTCAGGTAAACGATACGGAAGAGATTGCCGGCAAAGTAGCGCATGCTTTTTACAGAGAACCTACCACGAAGCTGGAACTGGTAGGAGTGACCGGGACCAATGGAAAAACCACCATTGCTACCCTATTATATAATATGTTCCGTTACTTCGGATATAGAGTCGGACTCATTTCAACAGTATGCAATTATATTGACGGAAAAGCTATTCCTACCGAACATACCACTCCCGACCCCATCACCCTGAATAATTTACTGGGAAGAATGGCAGACGAAGGTTGTAAGTATGTATTTATGGAGGTAAGTTCTCACGCTATTGCGCAAAAACGGATCAGCGGATTGAAATTTAAAGGAGGTATCTTTACCAACCTTACCCGCGATCACCTGGATTATCACAAAACAGTAGATAATTACCTGAAAGCCAAGAAAAAATTCTTTGATGATCTTCCAAAAAGTGCATTCTGTATTACCAACTTAGATGATAAGAACGGATTGGTTATGACTCAAAACACCAAAGCATCCGTATATACCTATTCCTTACGGAGCCTGGCAGATTTTAAAGGACGAATAATAGAATCTCACTTTGAAGGAATGATTCTCAACTTCAATAACCGGGAGGTGGCTGTACAGTTTATCGGTAAATTCAATGCTTATAACCTGCTCACCGTATTCGGAGCGGCGTGCCTGTTAGGGAAAAAGGAGGAAGAAGTATTGATAGTACTTAGTACCCTGAAACCGGTCAGTGGACGTTTTGATTCTATGCGTTCACCATCCGGCTATACTGCTATTGTGGATTATGCCCATACACCGGATGCCCTGGTCAATGTCCTGAATGCTATCCACGAAGTACTGGAGAAGAGAGGAAAAGTGATCACTGTAGTAGGAGCAGGCGGCAATCGGGACAAAGGAAAGCGTCCGATTATGGCTAAAGAATCTGCCAAAGGAAGCGATAAGGTAATTATTACTTCCGATAATCCCCGTTTTGAGGAGCCGGAAGCGATCATAGTCGATATGATGGCAGGATTAGATAAAGAGGACCGTAAAAAAGTCTTGTCTATTACCGATCGCCGGGAAGCCATTCGGACCGCTTGTATGCTGGCACAACCGGGAGATGTGATACTGGTAGCCGGTAAAGGGCACGAGAACTATCAGGATATCAAAGGAATAAAGCATCATTTTGATGATAAAGAAGTGATTGCAGAAGTATTCAAAAACAGCTAAATACATTTATTATTTAAGATAAATCACCCATTATGTTATACTATCTTTTTGAACTGTTACAAAAGTATGATGTTCGCGGCGCAGGGGTTTTCAACTACGTCTCTTTCCGGGCTATGATGGCTATCATCCTGGCTCTTCTGATATCGACTATCTTTGGTGACAAGTTCATTAAGCTCCTGAAAAGAAAACAGATCACGGAGACCCAGCGTGATGCCAGTATTGATCCTTTCGGAGTGGAGAAGATCGGAGTACCCTCTATGGGAGGAGTTATTATCATTACCTCCATCCTGATCCCCTCTCTCCTATTAGGAAAACTGAATAATATTTATATGATCCTGATGCTTATTACCACCGTATGGTTGGGAATACTGGGATTTCTGGATGATTATATCAAAATATTCAAAAAAGATAAAGAAGGACTTCATGGAAAATTCAAGATCATCGGTCAGGTAGGCCTTGGATTTATTGTCGGATTAATCATCTATCTGAGTCCGGACATGGTGATCAGGGAAAATATAGAAATACAACAACCCGGGGAAGAGATTGAGGTTGTTCACTCCAGCCGGACAATCAAATCTACCAAAACCACGATCCCATTCCTGAAAAGCAACAACTTAGACTACGCTGAAATAATGGGTTTCATGGGAAAATACTCCCGAGCAGGAGGATGGATCCTCTTTGTAATAGTGACCATTATTGTGGTAACAGCCGTATCGAACGGAGCCAATCTGAACGATGGAATGGATGGTATGTGCGCCGGTAATTCTGCTATAATTGGAGTGACCCTGGGTATTCTTGCCTATGTATCCAGTCACATGGAGTTTGCTCAGTATCTTAATATAATGTTCATACCCGGTAGTGAGGAACTTGTAATATTTATCTGTGCCTTTATCGGAGCCCTGATCGGTTTTCTCTGGTACAATGCTTATCCGGCCCAGGTATTTATGGGTGATACCGGAAGCCTGACCATCGGTGGCATTATTGCAGTATTCACTATTATTATCCATAAAGAGTTATTAATACCAATATTGTGCGGAGTTTTCCTGGTAGAAAACCTCTCTGTGATCCTGCAGGTAGACTATTTTAAAAAGGGGAAAAAAAGAGGGGTCAGACAACGCCTGTTCAAACGAACTCCCATTCACGATCATTTCCGGGCTACTGCCTCACAACTGGATCCGACCTGTATTTATAAATTCACCAAACCGGACAGCGTATTCCATGAATCAAAAATAACAGTACGTTTCTGGATCGTCAGTATCATTCTGGCTGCTATAACCATTATAACACTGAAGATCAGATAAACCCATTAGTAATCAACAAAATCTGTGAGACTCCTTTAGAAAGTCTCAGCGATAACAAAGAAGAGTATGAAAAGAATAGTCATATTAGGAGCCGGCGAAAGCGGTGCAGGCGCAGCAGTCCTTGCGCGCAAACAAGGGTTCGACGTGTTCGTTTCGGATATGTCTCTTATCAAAGATGAATATAAAGAGATGCTTACCAGCCGTAATATACCCTGGGAAGAGGGGAAACATACGGAAGAGCTCATTCTCAATGCCGATGAGGTGATTAAAAGTCCCGGTATTCCCAACGAGGCGCCTGTTATAATAAAGCTGAAAGAAAAAGGGATCCCCGTTATTTCCGAAATTGAGTTTGCAGGACGTTATACGCAGGCAAAAATGATATGTATTACAGGTAGTAACGGGAAGACCACTACTACCTCCCTGATCTATCACATTTTCAAAAGTGCAGGCTTCCATGTAGGACTTGCCGGAAATATCGGGAACAGCCTGGCTTACCAGGTAGCAGAAAAGAATTACGACTATTATGTGATTGAATTAAGCAGTTTCCAGCTGGATAATATGTATAACTTCCGGGCTAATATAGCTGTCCTGATGAATATTACTCCCGACCACCTGGATCGTTACGACCATAATATGCAGAACTATATCAATGCAAAATTCCGTATTACCCGTAATCAGACCCCGGAAGATGCCTTTATTTTCTGGAACGATGATCCCATTGTCCGGGAAGAACTAAAGAAACACGGTATAGAAGCTCATCTCTATCCATTTGCTGAGACCCCGGAAAAAGACGCAGTAGGATATGTAGAAAAAGAGAAAATTGTAATTACCGAGCCCATAGCTTTTAATATGGAGCAGGAAGAGCTGGCCCTTACCGGTAAACACAACCTTTATAACTCCCTGGCAGCCGGTATATCCGCTAACCTGGCCGGTATCCGGAAAGAAGATATCCGGAAAGCACTGGCCGATTTCAAAGGAGTAGAACACAGGTTGGAGAAGGTAGCCCGGGTAAGAGGAGTAGATTATGTCAACGATTCCAAAGCTACGAATATAAACTCCTGCTGGTATGCCCTGCAAAGTATGCAAACCAAAGTGGTGTTAATACTGGGAGGTACCGACAAAGGGAATGATTATAATGAGGTCAAAGACCTGGTGATCGAAAAATGTACACAACTGATCTTTCTGGGAAAAGATAACAGTAAGTTACACCATTTCTTTGACCCGCTAGGTATACCGGTACACGATACCCATAGTATGAAAGAGGCGGTAGATACTGCTTACCGGATCGCTAAAAAAGGCGAAACGGTTTTATTAAGCCCCTGCTGTGCCAGCTTCGATCTTTTCAAAAATTATGAAGACCGAGGTACCCAGTTTAAAGAATATGTAAAAGCATTATAAACCAGTACAACTTAAAAGAGAGCGGAGTATGGATTTGTTAAAGAACTTACTGAAGGGTGACCGGGTCATATGGATTATTTTCATGTTCCTCTGTCTCATCTCCATTGTAGAAGTGTTTAGTGCTGCCAGTACTCTCACTTATAAAACAGGCGACCACTGGGCTCCTATTAAACAGCACTCGGTCATTCTCATGGTAGGTGTAGTAGTGGTGATCATCTTTCACAATATCAATTATAAATGGTTCCAGGTGTTTCCGCTCTTCCTGGTCCCCGCCTCTATGGCTCTTCTGGCCTTTGTCTCCATTATGGGATTTATCTCCAATGACCGTGTTAACGGAGCTGCCCGCTGGATGACATTTTTCGGGATCCCTTTTCAACCTTCGGAACTGGCTAAAATGGCTGTTATTATAGCTGTCTCCTTTATCTTATCGAAAAATCAGACTGAGGAAGGGGCTACCGGAAAAGCCTTCAAATATATACTTATCATTACCGGGCTTACCTGTGCGCTGATCGCTCCGGAAAATCTCTCCACAGCTATGCTTCTTTTTGGGGTAGTTTTACTGATGATGATCATCGGACGCATTCCCTGGAAAAAGCTGAGTATCCTGATGGGGACGGGTGCAGCCGCAGTAGTGTTGTTAGGAGCAATTACGCTGGCTATTCCGGATAATACCGATATTCCGATGCTTCACCGGGCAACTACCTGGAAAAGTCGTATCGTCAACTTTACAGAGAGCAAAGAAGAGATCCCGGCAGCTAAGTTTGATATTGATAAGGATGGGCAGATCGCTCATGCCCGTATCGCTATTGCTTCCAGCAATATGGTAGGCAAAATGCCCGGGAACTCCGTACAACGTGATTTTCTTTCACAGGCTTTCTCCGATTTTATCTATGCTATTATTATTGAAGAATTAGGATTGATAGGAGGTGGGTTTGTCATGCTTCTCTATATCTGGCTTCTGGTACGTGCCGGAAGAATAGCACAGAAGTGTGAACGTACATTCCCGGCTTTTCTGGTCATGGGAATTGCTCTGATGCTCGTATCGCAGGCCCTCCTCAACATGATGGTGGCCGTAGGACTCTTTCCAGTAACCGGCCAACCCCTTCCGCTAGTCAGTAAAGGAGGAACCAGTACCCTGATCAATTGTGCCTATATCGGTATGATCCTGAGTGTAAGCCGTTATACGGTCAGTACGGAGATGGCAGCTGATAAGCAGGCCGCTGAAGAGCAGGTGGCCCTTTTGGAAGCTTCAGCCCCTACCAGCCATGTGCTGAACACCGACGCAGAATTTATTGAAGCAGAGAGTGAGAACCATTTTAAGTAAGTACAGTATGAAAAAAAAATTAAAGATCATTATAAGCGGAGGAGGTACAGGAGGGCATATTTTTCCTGCTATCTCCATAGCCAATGCGATTCGAGAGAAATACCCGGAGGCAGAGATCCTTTTTGTAGGAGCCGAAGGAAGAATGGAGATGCAACGTGTTCCTGCGGCAGGCTATGAAATTATAGGTTTGCCCATCATGGGATTTGACCGGAAAAACCTACTGAAAAATGTAATAGTACTCTGGAAGGTTCTTCAAAGCCAGCTGAAAGCCTGGAAAATCATCCGGAAATTCCGGCCGCAACTGGCTATCGGGGTAGGCGGCTATGCCAGTGGCCCTACTCTTAACACCGCCGGTTTAATGGGTATTCCTACCCTTATCCAGGAGCAGAACTCTTTTGCGGGTGTAACCAATAAGATACTGGCTAAAAGGGCTAAAAAAATATGCGTTGCCTATGAAGGAATGGAACGCTTTTTCCCGGCAGAAAAAATAGTATTGACCGGAAATCCCGTACGGCAGAATCTGTTGCACTATACCGGCACCCGGGAAGAGAGTATCCGGGCTTTCGGACTTGATCTCGCCAAAAAGACCATTCTGGTTGTCGGAGGAAGCCTTGGAGCACGCACCATAAACCAGAGCATTCTTAAATACCTTCCGGAGATCGCCAACGATGAAAACATACAATTTATCTGGCAAACTGGAAAAATATATCACGAGGAGGTTACCCAGAGAGTAAAAGAAGCGGGTAACTTCTCTATGATCCATATTACCGATTTTATTTCCAATATGGATCAGGCTTATGCAGCTACCGACCTGATCATATCACGGGCGGGAGCGGGTTCTATTTCCGAATTCTGTCTGTTGGGTAAACCGGTCATTCTGGTCCCATCTCCTAACGTATCCGAAGATCACCAGACAAAGAATGCCCTGGCATTGGTGAAAAAAGAGGCCGCCCTGTATGTTAAAGACAACGAAGCCGAAGAAAAACTGGTACCTTTGGCGCTTACAACCGTTAAGGACGAAGAATTTCTGAAAAAATTAAAAACAAATATCAGCGGAATGGCCTTCCGTAATTCGGCAGAACGAATTGCAGACGAGGCCCTCCGGCTGGCGAACGAATATAATAACCGCTCATGAATAACCCGGCATTCAACTCCCTCTATTTTATCGGTGCAGGAGGTATAGGAATGAGTGTACTGATACGGTACTACCTTTCCAAAGGGAAGTTTGTAGGTGGGTATGACCGTACCGAGACAGAACTTACCCGGAATCTGGTAAAGGAAGGTGCGGTTATTCATTATGAAGATGATATTAAAAAGATACCGGTTGAATGTCTCCATAAAGAAACTACCCTGGTGGTGTTCACCCCGGCTATTCCGGAAGACCATACGGAACTTAGCTGGTTCCGCAGGAACGGATTCCGGTTGATGAAACGGGCTCAGGTATTAGGCCTGATCACCCGGAGCAGTAAGGTACTCTGCATAGCCGGGACCCATGGTAAAACCACTACCTCTACCATTACCGCTCATCTTTTTTACCAGTCACACCTGGGCTGCACAGCTTTTCTGGGCGGGATCTCCAAAAACTATCAGACCAACCTGCTGTTAGACGGAGAAAGTCCTTTTACAGTGATCGAAGCAGATGAGTTTGACCGTTCTTTTCACTGGCTTACACCGTGGATGTCGGTCATTACCTCTACTGATCCTGATCATCTGGATATATACGGTACAAAAGAAGCCTACCTGGAGAGTTTTAAACATTACATCAACCTAGTCCAACCGGGTGGTGCCCTTATTATTCATAAGGAGGCAACCCTAAGCCCGGAACCACCTCAAGGAGTAAAAGTATATAGCTATTCCCGGAACGAAGGAGACTTCCATGCTCGGAATATACGCATCGGAGGGGGTGAGATTTGGTTTGATCTGATGACCCCGGAGGGAATAATTAATAATATATGCCTGGGAGTACCGGTAAGTATCAACATAGATAACAGTATTGCTGCCATAGCACTGGCATGGCTGAATGGAGTAACCCCGGAAGAGATCCGATGGGGAATAGAGAGCTTCCGGGGAGTAGATCGCCGGTTCGACTTCAAAATAAAAACCGATCGGGTAGTCTATCTGAACGACTATGCTCACCATCCCTCTGAAATCCGGCAAAGTATCTCTTCCATCCGGGAAATTTATGCGGGACGTCGCATCACAGCGGTATTCCAACCTCATCTTTACAGCCGTACCAACGACTTTTATAAAGAGTTTGCCGAAGCCCTTTCCCTGGCTGATGAAGTAATTCTCACCGATATCTATCCGGCCCGGGAACTTCCTGTAGCAGGAGTATCCAGTAGCCTTATTTATGAGAGACTCAAAGAGGGGATAACTAAAAGATTATGCCGGAAAGAAGAGTTGCCGGCTATTATTGAAGAGAAGAGAAAAGATATTGATATATTAATTACTTTAGGTGCCGGAGATATAGATAATTATGTTTCCCGCATTGAGCAGATATTAAAAAAGGTATGATCAAACGGGTCTTTTTATTGATCAGTATGTTACTTATCCTGTTCTATCTGGGTATAGCCATGACGGCATTTAACACCAAACTAACGGAAATGGTTTGTGACGACATGATCTTAATAATCAAAGACAGCATCAATGCCGGTTTTATTACCGCTGCGGAGATCAGTACCATGCTCCGGAAAGAAGAAGTGAATCCTGTAGGCAAACCGCTGCATGAAATAAATACCAGCCGGCTGGAAGAGGTGCTCAATGAACATCCCCTTATCGATCATGCAGAATGCTACAAAACTCCCAGTGGTAAGATATGCGTGGAAGTAACCCAACGGGTACCCATCCTGCGCATTATGAGCCAGAGCGGTGAGAACTATTATATCGATGATAAAGGAAAGATCATGCCGGCCCGTACCAAAGTACTGGCGCACCTTCCAATTGTTACCGGTTACATAGAAAAATCGCTCGCGACGAGGAATTTATACAACTTTGGTGTATTTTTGCAGAACGATAAGTTCTGGAATGCACAGATCGAACAGATACATATTAATTCCAGGAACGAAGTCGAGCTGGTTCCCCGGGTGGGTGATCACACCATCTTTCTGGGTAAATTCGATAACTATAAAGAGAAACTCGAACGGCTCCGGCTCTTTTACGAGAAAGCACTGGGCAAAGTCGGATGGAATAAATATTCCCGCATCAGTGTAGAGTTCAGCAATCAGATCATTTGTACGAAAAGAGAAGAAAATAGATAATTATGGCATCAACAGACTTTATCGTTGCTATTGAACTGGGTTCCTCCAGCATTACAGGTGTATCAGGAAAGAAAAGCAGTGACGGAACCATTGAGATACTGGCATGCGCCAGCGAGAACTCCTCACTTTTTATCCGTAAAGGAGTCATCTATAACCTGGATAAAACTGCACAGAGTTTAACCTCCATTATTAATAAACTGGAGACAATCCTTCATTGTACCATTGCAAAAGCATACGTGGGGATCGGCGGACAATCGTTGCGTACGGTAAGGAATGTAGTAATCCGTCACCTGGAGAGTGAGACCATTATTTCGCCCGAGCTGATCGATGAGATCAACGATGAAAACCGGGAGATCCCCCTGGTAGTGATCGATAAAGCGGAAATGGATATTCTGTATGTAGCTCCCCAGGAATATAAGATCGGGCATAACTTTCAGATCGATCCGGTCGGAGTAGCCGCGAACCACATTGAGGGCCGTTTTCTGAACCTCGTAGCCCGTTCTTCCTTGAAAAAGAATCTTTTGAAATGTTTCGCCCAGGCGAATCTGGAAATTGCCAACATTTTCATCTCTCCCTTAGTTACAGCCGATGCACTATTAACTGAAACAGAAAAACGTTCCGGCTGTGCATTAGTAGATTTCGGAGCAGACACGACTACTGTATCCGTCTATAAGAACAATATTCTCCGGTATCTGACCGTTATTCCTTTAGGAGGAAGTGCCACAACTAAAGATATATCTTCTCTCCATATTGAAGAGGAAGAGGCAGAAAAACTAAAGATAGTCTATGGAAGTGCTGTTTTGCCGGAAAATAATGCTGAAAATGAAGAGACTTATCCCCTTGAGGATGATAGCCGCACTATACCGGCCGCTACTTTTAACGATATCGTAGAGGCCCGGACAGGAGAGATCCTGGCGAACGTATGGAACCAGATCCAGCTTTCCGGCTATGAAGACAAACTACTCTCCGGCATTATCATTACCGGAGGAGCCTCCAACCTCCGGAACCTTGAAGAAGCACTCCGGGAGCGTACCAAACTGAATAAGATCCGTAAAGCATCCACTTCACGCATTGTGGTGACTGCCGACCACCCCGAATATATCCGTAAAGACGGCACACAAAATACAGTGATCGGCCTGCTGAACAGCGGAAATGAGAACTGCTGCAAACCCGAACAGCCACAGCCCGAACAGCCTTCTCTTTTTAGCGAAGGCCTGGATTATAAAAAGATAGAAGAGAAAGAAAAGGCAGCTCGCCTGACACAGAAAAAGAAAGAAGAAGAGGATAAAAAACGCCGGAAAGAGGAGGAGAAACGGAAAAAGAAAGAGCAGCCCGGGCGTTTCAAAGGCTTCTTCGAGAAGATCACCAATGATTTCTTCTCAGACGATGAATTAAAATAATGTTAGCAAACAAGATGTCACACCCTAAATACCAGCAGTTATGACAGACGATATTATGCTATTTGATTTTCCCACAGATACCCCCAACATTATCAAAGTAATTGGTGTCGGTGGTGGTGGAGGTAATGCCGTCAATCACATGTACCGTGAAGGGATCCACGATGTAACCTTCGTACTCTGTAATACCGATAATCAGGCCCTGGCCGAATCGCCGGTACCGGTCAAATTACAGCTCGGAAAGTCCATTACCCAGGGACTAGGAGCAGGTAATCGCCCCGAAAGGGCCCGTGAGGCGGCCGAAGAGAGTATCGAAGAGATCCATGAATTGCTCAACGACGGTACCAAGATGGTCTTTATCACAGCCGGTATGGGTGGAGGAACGGGTACAGGGGCAGCTCCGGTTATTGCCCGGGCTGCCAAAGAAATGGATATCCTCACAGTGGGTATTGTCACCATTCCCTTTATATTTGAAGGTGAAAAAAAGATCATTCAGGCCCTGGACGGTGTTGAGAGAATAGCCAGTCATGTAGATGCCCTGTTGGTTATCAACAACGAGCGTCTGCGAGAGATCTACTCCGACCTGACATTTATGAACGCTTTCGGTAAAGCTGACGACACTCTATCCATCGCCGCCAAAAGCATTGCCGAGATCATCACCATGCGAGGTAAAGTAAATCTCGACTTTGCCGATGTTAAAACGATCCTGAAAAACGGAGGAGTAGCCATTATGAGTACCGGATTCGGAGAAGGAGAGAACCGGGTAAGCAAAGCAATTGACGATGCCCTTCATTCTCCCCTGCTTAATAACAACGATATTTTTAACGCTAAAAAAGTCCTCCTTAACGTATCCTTCTGTGAAAAAGCAGAATTGATGATGGAAGAGATGAACGAGATCCACGAATTTATGAGCAAATTCGGGGAAGGGGTAGAAGTGATATGGGGGGTAGCCCTTGAAAACTCTTTGGATACTAAAGTCAAGATCACCGTACTGGCTACGGGCTTCGGCATGAAGAATGTGCCGGGAATGGATAAGGTGTTGGACAAACGCAGCCAGGAAGAAGAAGAACGTCTGCTTCTGCTGGAAGAAGAAAAAGAACGGAACAAAAAACGTATCCTGGAAGCATACGGAGAGAGCGCCAGCAATATGGGTGCCAAAAACTTCCGGAAACGCCGCCACATCTATATATTCAGCCCCGAGAACCTGGATAACGATGATATTATCTCTATGGTAGAAAGCTCACCTACCTATCTGCGCGATAAGGCAACCCTGAATAACATCCGTTCCAAAGCAGCAACGGAAGAGGATATCGCCAGAGAGATACCGGGTGAAGAAGACGGAACAATTATCTTTTAACACTATATAATATGGATTTATTTGATCAGATAACCGAAGATATCAAAACGGCCATGAAGGCTAAAGATAAAGTAGCTCTGGATGCTCTGAGAAATGTAAAAAAACTCTTTCTGGAGGCTAAAACCGCTCCCGGTGCCAATGATACGCTGACTGATGAAACAGCCACAAAAATCATTCAAAAACTAGTAAAACAGGGAAAAGATTCCGCAGAGATCTACCAGACCCAGAACCGTGCAGATCTGGCTGAGGCGGAACTGGAACAGGTAAAAGTGATCGAGAAATATCTGCCTCAACAGATGACTCCCGAAGAACTGGAAGCCGCCCTGAAAGAAATTATTGCAGAAACCGGAGCTACCAGCGGAAAAGAGATGGGTAAAGTAATGGGAGTAGCTACTAAAAAACTGGCCGGACTTGCCGAAGGCAAAGCCATCTCTGCCAAAGTAAAAGAGTTACTGGGATAAGAATTGTAAAATTTATACAATAAACAATCGTTGCCGCTGGTTTCCCAACCAGTGGCTTTTTTATGGTGGCTTCATAGCCACTCCCTCTGCTATCCAAATAATTCCTGCAACACACTTTGTGATTTCAATACCGGCAATTCAGGAATATGGACCCGGTAGTATTGATTGATCACCTCCAGACACCGGTTCCTATCCTCCCGACTCATTTTAAAGAGGTGCATGGTATCGTAATTCATCCGCATGATCCGGGAAAGACGTAGGGCCTCCTCTCCTTCTATATAGTCCGTATGAAAAGGCTTCAGTGAAGTAAAAGAAGCATTCCGCAAATCAAAGTAATTTCCCGGAGAGTAATCCTCCAGATTAGGGTAAATACCCAGAAAACGGGAAAGACGCATTAAAAAAACCAGATGAAAATTAGTATACCCTTTGGATTGCTCATCCAGCCAGACAATAGAGTGCTGCAAATAAGTAAACAAAGGAATATTTTCACTCTCTTCCTTCACAGCCCGGTAAAGAAACTCTGCCAGATAAAGAGCAATTGCCGTTTTAGCGGGTTCAAAAGGAACCGACTTAAAAGGGTACAACAATTTAACCTCCCGCATATACTGCAAATTGGAATTGGGACGATGATCCATTTCAATTTCCAATAAAGTGAGCGGCTGAAAAATAGCACTCTTTAGTGAAACCTTTTTCGTTTTCCGTATCCTTACCATAAAAGAGACCCGACCAAAATGTCGGGTATATATATCAACAATAGTCGATGTGTCACTATACTTTAAAGAATGCAATACAATAC
>JAJPZL010000120.1 GCA_021204375.1 Bacteroides sp. | reverse complement strand
CTTATATACGGCTTCCCCGAACGGTAGTGGTCAATATGTTCTCCAAAGATGCTTTTCAACGCAGGCGGTACCAGTTTTACGGTCTGCTGCTGGCCACCTGTAACTACTCAAAGAGTACCTTTAAAAAGGGGCGTTTTACCTACACCTGTACGGAAGGGGAACTGGTTACCTGCTACCGGGAACTGGTGGCGCAGTCGAGATTCTCTAAAAGTACCGTGATCAGGCTGCTGAAGGAGCTGGAAGAGATGGGACGCATTGAGGTGACCAATGTAGGGGCCGGAAAAAAGATCGTGGTGTACCACTACATAGAGCTGACCCGGAAGTTTATACACAGCGACAAGTCGCCGGAGTGTAGCCCGGGAAAAAGGAGGCTCCGGGAGCCTCGGAAACCGGAAGCGGCGGAGGTACTGACTCCGGAAGAGCTGGAAAAAGAGCGGCAGGATAATGAAATTATACGGCTAATGCTGGAGCAGGAGCAGGTCAAAGAGAAATTTAGTAAATAACCATACAATGGATTCTTTTAATTTAACAACAACACACATGGAAAAAGCGAATTACATGGATAACCTGACATTGGATCAGTTGGAAAAGGCGGTAATATGTGCACTGATGCTGGAACAGCAGATTTTGCCGGATGTGGCGGGATGGCTAAGGCCGGAGATGTTCCGGAACCCGGATACCGGGTTTATTTACCAGGCGCTACTGGCGCAGTACGACCGGGGCAGAAGGCCGGATTACCTCACCACCGAGGCGGAGATGAGGCGTATGGACGGGGAGCGGTGCGAACGGATAGGAGGCATGAATTACCTGGCGGATACGATCCCGCTGATACGGCACAGCGAAAATATGCAGCTCTATGCGCTGGGGGTAAAGCGGATCTATACCCTGAGATTGCTGGAGGCGACGTTCAAAGAGGCGGCGATGCGGGCCGGTGCGCTGGAGACGGATCCGCTCCAGCTCAATATGGAGACGATAGAGAAGCTACTACGCATCCAGGAGCAGGTACAGACCGATACGGGGCTCAGGCCGATGGGAGAATATATGAGTGATTTTATCGCATTACACCGGCAGCGTGCGGCCGGAGAGATACAGGACCGGGTGATAACGGGTATTACGGGTCTGGATGCTCTTTTCGGGGGGTGGCAAAGCGGCGAGTTGTATGTACTAGGGGGACGTCCGGGAGATGGAAAAACGGCAATCGCCCTGCAAATAGCGATGGAGGCGGCCAGGCGGGAGAAAGAGGTCTGTTTCTTTAGCATGGAGATGAGCAACCAGCAGTTAATAAGCCGTATTGTGACCCGGGACAGCGGGATCAATGAGCTGGGGTTACGTACTTCGATCCTGTCGGAAACTGATTTTGCGGAGATAGAGGCGCTGCGGAAAAAGATGGAGGAGCTTTCTCTCAATATTGATTATACGGTAGGCAACAGTGTGGTGAATATACGCTCGCAGGTGTTGCTGCACAACAAGCGGAAAAGGTGCAACCTGGTGGTGATCGACTACCTGCACCTGCTGGGAGGAAAGATACACCCGGGAGAGACGACGGAGCAGGTAGTGGGGCGCAACACCCTGGGGCTGAAAAGGCTGGCACAGGAAGCAGGGTGTGCGGTACTGGTGCTCTCGCAGATGAACCGGCAGAGCGAGAGCCGTTCGGATAAATATTTCAGGCCGAACCTGAACGACTTGCGGGATTCGGGGGTGATCGAGTAGGCGGCAGACGGGGTTTTGTTTATCTACCGCCCGGAGCGGCACGGGATTGAGTATGATCCGGATACGAACGAGAACCTGCGGGGTACGTGCGACCTGATCGTGCGAAAGAACCGCAACGGGAAGGTAGGGACCGTGCGGTTGAGGCACAACCGCACCTTCACTAAGTTTGTGGATGCTGCCCAGGAGGGGGTTTTGTTTGAATTATAGAATTGTAGAAACGCATATTTGCGTCTCATCCGCGTCAACAGAATCACATCCCCGATATAGAGATCAGGGCGTAGAGATAGGGACGTAGAAATCAGGACGCAGAGATTAGGACGTAGAGATAGAGACGTAGAAATCAGGACGCAGAGATGGGGACGCAGAGATTAGGACGTAGAGGAGACGCAAATATGCGTCTCTACATCATCATCATTATCATTAGTATGATCAAGAATGGCAGTGGGAATAATAACAACGGCAATGGAATTATAAAAAACAACATGAACACAACACAAATAAAACAAAAAAAACGAGATCGGACGTACGATTGAACGCTATTTACCCCTGAAATGGCGGGGAAGCCGGGGAACCGGCCTCTGCCCTTTCCACGACGATAAACATCCTTCGCTGACGGTAGACACCCGGAAACAACGATTTATCTGTTATGCCTGCGTGGCGAAGGGGGATGTGATCGAATTTATCAAACGGATAGAGGGGTGCGACTTTAAAGAGGCGCTGGAAAAACTGGAGGGTGGAAGGCTGCGGCCGATGGCTACCAGCCCGGAGAGAGTCCTCAGCAGGCCGGCGCCGGCGCCGATAGTGATCTCGGATCATAACCGGTTCCTCAAACTGCTGATGCCTTATGTGCCGCCTTGCAGGGAACTGATCCCTGTTTACCATCGGTTTGAGGTGGGGCTCTCTCCCCACCGGATACCGGATGGCTGGCAGGCGCAGGGAAACCGGATCGTATTTCCCATCCGGGATGAGGACGGGGTGTTAAGAGGCTTCTCGGCACGCAGCCGGGAGGAGGAGGTAAAGACGGCTAAGTATATTCATACGGGCAGCAGCCAGAGGTTCCGCAGCAGCGAGCATTTGTATGGGCTCCACTTCGCTAAAAAGAGTATCCTGGAGACGGGGTTGGTCTATATAACGGAGTGGTTTAAGATGTACTGGCGAT
>JAJPZL010000270.1 GCA_021204375.1 Bacteroides sp. | reverse complement strand
GCCGTTCCCTGAGTCACAACTGATGGCGGGCAAAAGAATTACAAAACAGAGTAAGTAGTGTAATATATATCTTTTCATAACTTCTTTTTTAAACCCTGTCCAAAGATACGGTACCAGGACCGTACCAGTGAGCAGGGATAAACTACTAATTTAATAATACAATCTTTTTACCTGAATTCCTGTTAATAGGTTTGAACGATGCTTTTCATACGCCAGTTCTTAATGACGAAGTCGTAAGCCATTCCGGTTTCGGCATCGGGTAATTTGTGAACATCTCCCGAATCATCCAATCCATCTTTGTTCTCTTCGTGATCATACATTGTATTCTGCCAGTCAGGCTTATTTGTATCGGGAATCAAACAGAATCTAAAGCTCCGTCCCAGAGCGTTCTTTTCCCACATTTTGTCGGGGTCGATCAGGAAATAGTGATGTTTATTGTCTATTTCAATACTTCTCCAGTCGCTCAGTTTCTCATTAAGATTTGGCTTGCCAGTTTCATAATCACAACCCTGATTATTGATTATACCGGTAATTACAACCGTAGCACCTGCCGGCGTATATTTAGGCAGAGTAAGGCGAAGCATGATCCTGTTCGAAGGTACAGGAGGCCATACGACGGGTTTTTCAAAATAAGTTTCCCACTGAGCTACACGTACGTCTACCCTTTCACCGTACCGGGCTGTTTCGGTATGTTTGGGTTCTTCATTCTGGGCTGTTCTTTCATATCCTTCGTTTTCTGAATAAAAGTAGTAGCCATCAGCGATGGTTTTGCCGGCAGCAAAATCTTCTTCGTATAGATAGATTCCCCATTTGTAGCCGGAAGTTTCGGAAGGGGTAAACCTGTACTTGAGGTCTCCGATGGCATTTTTCTCACCGTTGAAAGCTCCCAGAATATATACTTCATCGTCATATTGTGTAGTTTGGGGTACAATTACTTCGATAAGTATGGCATTGCTTTTGGTCTCGAACTGAGGTTTCTCGTGTTCAAATACGATCTCTTCTTTATCGCTACAGCCGGTCAGGGCAAGTGTGGATATCAAAGCTCCGAATAGAATTTTTGATATATATTTCATCTTTCAGGTTTTTAGAGTTAATAATTATGGTTTTGGATAAGGCGGGGATTGACTGTGAGTGCAATATCCGGCAGAGGGAACCACTCATACTTACGGTCGCGTTTTTCCGGATAGGCAAAACCGTCGTTAGTTGTACGGCCAAAGAACCACTATTGTCCCTGGGTAAACTTATCAAATCTGCGCAGGTCGATACGACGTCTGAAACCTTCGCTCAGGAACTCCATTCCCCATTGGCTCAGCATCCAGTCCAGATCAAAGTCGGTAAATCCACGTCCGGGATCATCTTTTACAGCCAGCCAGTCTTCGGCAGAGAAGTAGCGTTGTCGTACCTCATCCACCCATTTTTTCCCTTCTGTTTTATTTCCTTCGCGGAAGTAACATTCGGCCAGCATAAAGTATACTTCTGCCAGGCGGAACTCCACTTCATCGGGATCGCGCATATCCAATCCGCTGGAAGAGGGATATACAGGATATTTTAGCAATCGCACACCACTGTTGGATTCTCCCCAGCGTGGAGATATTACATTTTCTATGGGTCTGGTGATTGGATCGCACTGTAAAGCAAAAGGTCCTACCTGGTCTACCAGAATAAGGTCTTGTCCGTCGCGTTCAACATCGGCTTCCATGATCTCCCCTGTTCCGAAGTCTTTTCTCATTACACCGTTGAGGAATATGCCTGCATACTTTTTAGTAGCTGCATCAAATACATAATTTTGTTTGCGGATATCTTTATCGTGGAAACGTTCATAAACGGCTCCTAATTTATCGTTATAGGGAGGATCCAGGAAACATCTGGGTTGTCCGCAGGTATACATATTGGCTGAGTTGTCATACGAAGGTGCCAGGATAGTCGAATTCCAGGGTTGACCTTCTGCGTCAAAAGGTCCGCAGTAGTAGTAAAAATCGTAGGGCAGAAAGGGCTGGGTACGCAGACTTCCACCGTTAATGTATTGGGACTCACTGGCAAAAGCCATAATTACCTCTTCGCAGGTATGATTGTCGGTTTCAAAAAGGCTACGGTAATCTGCTGCCAGTTTGTATGTCCCGTACTTCCAGTCTAAAATTTCCTCACAAAGTACTTTACACTCTGCAAAACGGTTCTCTTTGATAAAGACTTCTGCATTTAATAACAAACGTGCTTTCAGTATACGATTGGTCGCTTTACTCATACGGTTCACACCCTTGTCTGCAAGATCGTCCAGCGATTCTTCCAGCTCATTGATCATAAAATCGTAAATGATTTTACATCCTGTATCAAAATCCGGATCTACGGAAGCAGGTACTTCGGCACTTAGAGTAGTAGTAAGAGGTAAAGCTCCGCCCCAAAGTTCGTATACACGGTAGTAGTCCCAGGCGCGCAAGGTCCTGACTTCGGCAATATAACCGTCCAGTTGCTCCTGGGTCATATTGAGGTCGTGCGGATTGAGCCTGGCAAAATCGTCCAGAGCGCTGTTACACATACCAATTGCTTCCCATGCATTTTGCCATGCACTTCTGATTAATTCTGCTTGGGGTGTCCACCGGTGGGTAGAGATAACCAGACGCTTTCCATCACTATAACCCCAGAGTCCGTTGTTCCAGGATCGCCAGTTCACCTGATCGGCCGAGAATTCCTGCAAATACCAGAAATCTTCGTGATATTGTCTGTAACTTGAAGAATATATAATGGCTGTGACAGCTCTTACACTGGCTTCATCCTGGTAATAGATCGTAGAGTCCAGTTCACTGAATACCTCTTCGGTAAGATCGAAGCAGGATTGAAGAGTAGCTATAAACAGAATAGCGAGTAATATATATC
>JAJPZL010000024.1 GCA_021204375.1 Bacteroides sp. | reverse complement strand
CTTCTATTGATGGAAGTGGTAAATTTCTGGAAATGCATGATATGTCTCCGTCAGACGGAGGATACTACCGCTCCGGGCAAACGATTGAAATTAATTTACCCTCCGGGTCTTCTATTGTAAAAGCTAATGCGTACAGTTTACTTTTTATGGCGAATGCAAGCGGCTATATCGAAAATATAGATTCCTGGAAGGAAACGCTTGCCGGTAAAACCGAAACTGAAGTTAAGCAACTACGGGTAGGTGTCGAAGGTAGTACCGCAACAGCGAGTAGTTCTGCCTATTACGATTATGACGCCTATATACAGTCTAACCTCATGATGAGCGGAACCGTTAATAAGGAAGCCGGCCAGGATCTTATTATTATAGAGCTAACCCGTCTGGTCAGTCGTTTTGATATAGCCAATAAAGCAGGAGCAGCCTATAAACTGGTATCTGCCTCTGTCTGGAACGGATTCCCGGACGAGATAATCTGGGACAATAAATACTCCGATTTCAGTAAAGCCCGTATTAAACGGCTGTATAGAATGGAAGTAGAGAATGACAATGTCACCGGAGGTCTCTATGCCTATGAGAACTTTGTGACCAAACCGGAAGCAAACGATGAATAGACCACCTGCCTGATCCTGGGAATTGAGAACGGAGGAAAAACCACTTATTACCGGGTCAATGCTGCCCAATCCACCGGTGCCCAGCAGCTCAAACGGAATAATGTATATACCTTCAATATCCTCAGTGTGAAAGGTCCCGGTAGCGATTCGGAAGAGGATGCCTATCAATCCTCAGAATCACTTCTGAATGTACAAATTAACGAATAGAATGTAGACGACCAGGGAAACATCCAGATCGACGGCGATAATATCCTGGCCATCTCTACTACCAATATACACTTTACCCCCGATGGCGGCAGTCGTGAATATACCGTATTTGCCATTGGAGAAGGTGTACTCTATATGTCTAAGCAGGAACTCCCTACCGGATTTACGGCCGAGCTGAATGGCAATCTGCTGAAAGTAACAGCTACTCCCAGCGAAGTAGATAAAGCCGGCTATGTAGAATTGCAGTTTGGCAGACTCTCTGTGCTTGTCAATATTACCCAATCCGGAGAAAAAGAGCTCTTCCTGGAACTCAGTCACCAGACCCTTCCTATGTTTACCGGCGAAGGTACTGAGGTCAGTGAAGCGATTACTGTAACCAGCTCCGGTCCCTGGACAGCTAAGATCTATAATGATCTGAGCACCTTCGAATTTGGTACCGGAGGATTAGATCTTACCGGCAATAACCTAACCCAGTTTACCATAAAAACTATTCAGGACAATCAGGATATTGATAACCGCTATGCCTTTGTACTGGTTACTCTGGACGAAGACCCCGATATTGCCCGGGTAGTATTGGTATCACAAAATGGCCTAGGACAGTTGGATCTGGATCCGGAAGGTGATCTGCGCTTTACAGCTGACGGTGCAACCATTGACGATCCTACTTATCCGGATAAATATGTGATCACGGTGGATACTGAGAACCATCGGGAGTGGAACTACTCACTCTATGGATTAAATCCTTCCTATTTCACGGTAACCCGTGTAGGTGAAACACTGGAGATAACCACCAACGGTACTAATCCCGAGGATGCTGAGCTCACTATGCAGGTGCGTGTCTACCTGGAAGATAATCCTACCATCCGTCAGGAATTTATCGTAACCCAGCTGAAGGATGAACTTACCCTTAATCCCGCTACGGTAGGAGTCGTTCCTACTGAAGGAGGCACCAGCGATGCGGTGACTATTACTGCTACCGGTAACTGGACTGCTACCATTACCTCTACCGGTAATACTGCTACGTTCTATAGCAATGGAAGCACTACACTGGCCGGAACCGCTGCCGGCGGAGAATTCCGTGTGGTATTCCCCGAACTTACCCAGGGAAATATTTATCCACAGGCTACCATTACCGTACGTCTGGACGGAACCAATATTGTACGCACCATCGTAATTTCCCAGCGTGAATTACAGGGCCGTGTGATCAATATACAGAATGCGGAGACCTGGTACGGATATCTGACTGACGATAATACAAGTCTGTATCGCACCAATTATATGGAACAGCTTTACGAGAGTCTGATAAGTACCGCTAATTTCAGTACATCCGGAACCTTCTTCTGTGGCGGTGTCGATTTCCTGACCGTAGGACGTGTTCCGAACAATACAACAGATATTTATGTCGCCAACTGTTTTAATGGAACCGCTGCACAGGGTGCCGATATTATGGCCTGGCTTGAAGCTTCATCTAATCGGGTATTACTGCTTCTTCAGGACGACCGTACCAGTACCATGCTCTCTTACCTGGGCCTTGACCAGAAAGGATACGTAGGCACAGGTGGAACCGGGAATAATATATTTGCTACCAATTTTGCCCGTACACTTAATACAGGCAGTGCTTATACAGTCGATAATAATGTACTCTACAAATATTTATTGAAAGATGGTCCGTTTACGGTCGGTGGTGCTACCATTGCCAAAGACCAGGTAAAACTGATGCCCTACGATGCTTCCAATAACTGTCTGACAACCTGGCCTCCTACCATGATCCCGCTTATGCTGGATGCCAATAATACCGATAGGCTGATCCTGGGTGTCGATCCGACACTACGTATCATCTATCTGGGTGAACTGGATCTCTTTACCCAGGTAGGTACCTCTACCATCTACTATATAGAAGATGGGTTACAATATACGGCCGCGGACAATTATACCAAAGGCCCCTATGCAGAAACCAATACAAAATTTGTTAATAACCTGCTTGCCTGGATGATAGAAATAGTTATATCCGGTGATGCATTTACCAATCAATTTAAATAATAACTAAACACTATATATT
>JAJPZL010000192.1 GCA_021204375.1 Bacteroides sp. | reverse complement strand
TATAAAGTTAATGGTCATTCCCACACTTCTGGTAGTGGCAGAGGGGGTATAGCCGCTGTCTATTCCGGGCTCCAGTCCATTCACTTTGATCTGTGAAGGATCAGTACCCGAATATTTGGTCAGTACAAATACATTTTTGGCAGCTGCATAGAGGCGGATGCGTTCCACATATTTATTTTCCAGCCTGTTTTTCATTCTCAGGTTATATCCCAGAGCTATGTTCTCAAGTTTGAAATAGTTTCCGTTCTCTAAGTACCAGGAGGTAACCATTCCGGCATCTTTGGTCACATTGGCATATTTGGTATAAGCGTCACGAAATACGTTAGCATTTCCTGAGGCAATAGTTCCCATAGTATACTGGCGGCGGTTATTGATCTGGTAGCCGAAAGCTCCTCTGAAGAAGATGGTCAGGTCAAAATCCTTGTAGTTGAAAATGTTGTTCCACGATAGGAAATGTTTAGGTATACCGTTCCCGATGATCCGTTTATCTTCATTCTTTTCAGATCCTTTCCGGATGGCATTTCCCTCTTCATCATATATTAATAAATATCCTTCTTCATCAATACCTGCATGTTCATATCCGTAGAAATTACCAACTTTCCCACCCTCTTCCAGACGGAAAAGATATCCACCACTTGAACTATATAATTCAATATAGGGTTTCTGATATACATCGTTTGATAATTTGGTAAGTTTGGTTTTCCCTGTAGAGTAGACAAAACCGGTATTCTAGTTAAATTTTTAGTTACAATAGTATCAGCATTCAGGTTTAATTCAAAACCGGTATTTACGGTGGTGCCTATGTTTACAGTTATATTATTATAAATCATGGGAGGCTGGGGAGCTGTATAGTTATATAACAGGTCTTTGGAACGACGGTCAAAATATTCCATAGATCCACGCAGACGGCCAAATACTTCGAAATCAAAGCCAATATTGGTCGTGATACCTTTTTCCCAACCAATATCGGGATTGGGGTTACGGGCAGGTCCGAATGTAGTCATCCATTCTCCATCCATCAGGTAGAAATTTCCGCTGCTATAGGTGGTCTGAGATTGATAAGAGCTTCCTGCACGTCCGGTAATACCATAAGATACACGGGGCTTCAGGCTGTTTATCCACTCTTTTTGAGAAGCCATAAAAGGCATATTAGCCACTTCAATAGCCAACGAAACAGCCGGGAAATAACCCCATTTGTTGTTGGGACCAAACTTGGTTGAACCTTCGTAACGCAGGGAAGCAGCTCCCATAATGATATCGTTCCAGTTATAATTGATACGGCCAAATACACCGATCAGTTTGGAAAGAGATTTTCCGGATCCCATAGTTGCTTCTCCTTTTTGCAGATAACCTCCGTTGCCTATATTGTTCCACAGAAAATTATCGTAAGAGAAGTCTCTGTTTTCCATATTCATACTTTCAGAATTATCATCTTTCCATGAATATCCACCCATAAAACGCAGGGTATGGGCATCCATACTGAAGGTATAGTTTGTGATCCACTCAATTTGTGTAGACCACTATTTCTCATACGTTAAGCTGGCACGTCCGGCGTAGTTGTTCTGTTCAGACTCTGCAGTAGTGGATGCGCTATAATATTTCGATTTTAAATCATTATAATGCTGTGAGTAACTTAGTGCCGTATTCAGGTTGTGGTATTTCGTTTTGATCAGGTTTAGTTTAACCTCGAAGTTACCCAACAGGTAAATGCGGTCTCCCTGGTTTTTTTATAGATTTGAACTGTTCCACAGGGTTTCTGGCACCTGTGGGTGAAGTGGGGTGGAAAAAAGTACCGTCTTCGTTATAAACCGGCATGGTAGGGTTCATATAAAGTGCGTTGGCAAACTGACTGGAGTCTCCCCAGTCTTCAGCCACTTTACGGGCATAAAGAGCCGCATTTACTTCTACTAAGTTATCCATAAACCGTTGAGAAAGTGTAAAACGTGCCCCATACTCTTCGCGTTCACTGGCAAGGTCCAGCCCGGTTGCCTTCTTGTAGTTTACGGACATGCCGTAGTTACCGTTCTTGGTGGCTCCGTCTAAGGCCAGATAGTGATTGGTATCATAAGAGAGATCCCTACGTATCTCTTTCGACCAGTCTGTAGAAGCACCATAATCGTAAGCACGCATGGAACGGCGGAATTCATCGGCTGAGAGCACGGGAATTTGGTTCGTTTCCAGGTTTACTCCGAACCAGCCATCATAGGTAACACGTTTGGTACCTGCTGCTCCTGCTCCTTTGCGGGTCGTGATAAGGATTACCCCGTTTGCACCGAGCGTCCCATAAATAGCTGCCGAAGCACCATCTTTAAGTACTGTCATTGATTCAATATCCTGCGGAGCCAGGTTACGCATATCTCCGTTCTGGATACCGTCGATCACGATCAGCGGAGAGTTGGATACACTCAGGGAGGTAGCACCCCGGATTTGCAGAGAGGTTCCCGCATTGGGGTTGGCCGGAGCGTCGTTGATCACGCTCATACCGGCTACTTTACCGGTAATAAGCTCCATAGGGTTACCTACTGCCCCTTGCTGGAAGTCGACCCGATTTACCTGTACAATAGAGCTGGAAAGCTCCTTCTTAGCCAGAGTACCGTACCTGATCACTACTACTTCGTCCAGTAATTCTGTGTTATCCTTTAACTTTATATTCAGAAAGTTTTGTCCCTTATAGCTGACTTCCTGGGTATCATACCCTATAAAAGATACTATAATAGTAGAGTTTTCCGGAACGCCCGACAGGGCAAAACTTCCCTCTATATCGGTAATGGTACCGTTATTAGTTTCCTTTACCAGAATACTGGCACCGATAAGGGGCTCGCCCTGTTCGTCGGAGACTATCCCGTTTACGCTTTTTGCCTGGGCGTATAATAAGG
>JAJPZL010000050.1 GCA_021204375.1 Bacteroides sp. | reverse complement strand
GTGCAGTGGCATCCACCTTTATTGTTGGAACACTAGCCGTACGTAAGGGGCTCACTACTCCTATCGGTTCCATTACCCAATTGGCTAATATACGGTTGGGCAAAAAATCAGATAATAGAAACCCAAAGATAAAAGATGTTGTACCTTTGACAGAGCTGAATGATCTTGTATTTGGAGGATGGGACATTTTTGAAGAGAATATTTACGATGCTGCGGTTCATGCGGAAGTCTTGGTTGAAAAAGACCTGCTTAGTGTGAAAGAAGAACTGGAGGCTATAAAACCGATTCCGGCGGTTTTTGACCAGACTTTTGTAAAAAGATTACACGGATTACATGTAAAGAAAGATACTACCCGTTGGGAGTATGTAGAGGCTTTAAGGGAAGATATCCGTACCTTTAAGAAAGAGAATAACTGCGAACGTATTGTGGTTATCTGGGCTGCCAGTACTGAAATTTTCCTGCTGCAGAGTAAAGAACATGAGTCCATTGAAGCTTTTGAGAAAGCCATGAAGGAGGATGTGAGAGAGGTGATCACTCCAAGTATGTGCTATGCGTATGCTGCTATTGCCGAAGGAGCTCCTTTCATTATGGGTGCTCCTAATCTTTGTATTGATATTCCTGCGATGTGGGATTTTGCTGAGAAGGCAGGTGTACCCATTACCGGAAAAGACTTTAAAACAGGTCAGACGATGCTTAAAACAGTGTTGGCTCCCATGCTAAAAACCCGTATGTTGGGTCTTGACGGATGGTTCTCTACCAATATTCTGGGTAACCGTGACGGAGAAGTACTGGATGACCCTGATTCATTCAAGACCAAAGAGGTTAGCAAGCTTTCTGTGATCGATACTATTCTTAAGCCTGAAATGTATCCGGAACTTTACGGAAGCATTTATCACAAAGTACGTATTAACTATTATCCTCCCCGCAAAGATAACAAAGAGGGATGGGATAACATAGATATTGTTGGCTGGATGGGTTATCCGATGCAGTTAAAGGTGGATTTCCTTTGCCGTGACTCTATTCTTGCTGCTCCCCTTGTATTGGATCTGGTGCTTCTTTCTGACCTGGCATTGCGCGCCGGTATGTCAGGGATCCAGTACTGGCTTTCATTCTATCTGAAAAGTCCGATGCACAAGCCCGATGAACTTCCCGAACATGATCTGTTTATACAGAACACAGTGCTGAAAAATACACTGCGTCAGCTTATCGGTGAAGAAACACTTGATTATCTCGACTAATTATAGAATTACTTTATAAGTGATATGCCAATGTGCTGATCTCAGCCTTTTTATGAGGATGAATCAGTGGATTGGCATATTAATCATATAGATAGGGAGTACAGCATGAAATTTGCTATTATAGCAGCGGGTAAGGGTTCCCGCCTTGCCAAAGAGGGGATAAAAACGTCAAAGCCACTTTTACAGATCGGCAATGAAAGGATGATCGACCGGCTGATCCGTATTTTTATAGAAAGCGGAGCTGAATCGGTAAACATCATTATTAATGAGGAGATGAAGGATATCCGTGGGCATCTCCAACATTTGCAGTTACCTGTTCCTCTTCATTATATTATAAAATCGACTCCCGACTCCATGCGTAGTTTTTATGAACTCTCTCCCCTCCTTAAGGGCGGAAGGTTTTGTTTGACTACCGTTGATACCATCTTCCGGGAAGAGGAATTTAAAAGCTATATCGAAGATTTTAAAAAAACAGATGCTCCGGATGCTCTGATGGCTGTGACCGATTATATAGACGATGAGAAACCACTGTATATAAAAACATCTGCAGACCTCTCCATTGCAGGCTTTCTGGATACCTTTGAAGAGGATGTGAAGTATGTTTCCGGAGGAATTTATTGTCTGAATGAAAAGGTCATTTCTTTGTTGGAAGAAGCTGTAGGGACTGGTGTTTCCCGGATGCGTAACTTCCAGCGGATGCTTATTGAGAAGAATTTGAAAGTAAAGGCTTATCCGTTCAGTAAGATCGTGGATGTGGATCATGTAGCGGACATAGAGAAGGCCTGGATATTTTTAGAGGAAGAAAAATGAGCCAGATAAAAATAGCAGGAGTAGAGCGTGCCTCTCTTTTCTCGCCTAACCGTATCGGGAATGATGCAGCCATATTCCGGGCTGTAACCATGTTGCTTACAGAAGCCGGGTATGAGGTCAACATCTATAGCGAGAATGAATTTATGGCTGCTCCGATAGAGGAAGAAGTGGTTTTTGGGATGCTTCGCAATGAGCAGGCGGTACAGAAACTCCAGCGTCTGGAGTCTGGTAAAAAATGTATTGCCATTAATTCCGGTTTTGGTATTGAGAACTGTACCCGTGAAAAAATGACCCGGTTGTTGGTGGGAGATAAGGTTCCGCACCCGCAAAGCTGGATCATCAGTACATTGGAAGAGATAGGAGAGGAACACTCCATTACTTTTCCCTGTTGGACTAAAAGAGGAGATTTCCATGCCATACACCGGGAAGATGTAAGCTATATCCGTAACCGGGATGAATTAATTGGCATACTACCTGAATATGCACTGCGCGGTATAAAAAGAGTGGTGATCAATGAACACCTGGAAGGAGATCTTATCAAATTCTATGGTGTGAACGGGACTCCTTTTTTTTATTGGTTTTATCCCTATGAACACCAACACAGCAAATTCGAGCTTGAAAATATTAACGGACATGCCTGCGGAATATCTTTTTCTACCCAGGAATTACAGGATATCTGCAACCAAGCTGCCCGGACACTTCATGTACACGTGTATGGAGGAGATGCAGTAGTAAGCCCGGATGGGACTATTCGGCTGATCGATTTCAACGACTGGCCCAGTTTTGCTCCATGCCGGGAGGAAGCTGCCAGGGCTATTGCTATACTTATTACAGATACTATACAGAATCAATTCTAACG
>JAJPZL010000318.1 GCA_021204375.1 Bacteroides sp. | reverse complement strand
ATTCCTGAAATAAATCTTATATTTGTAGAAACAGAACAGGAGTCTTGATCAGAATGAAAAACATATCTGCCCTTCTTACCACATATAAGCTGATTTTTATCCCCTTTTATATTCTTCTTCTTTATGGGGGAAGAGGAGTGGCATCGTTCCCTGTTCATGCTATAGAAACAGAAAGAACCTTTGAGTTCAAAAGAATAGATATTTCAGAGGGCCTGTCCCATAATATGGTAAATACTATTTATAAAGATTATCGTGGATTTATATGGATCAGCACTCAGTTAGGTCTCGACCGTTTTGACGTGGTACAGGTCAAACCCGTCCCCTCTTTAAAAGATCACTCTATATTTGCCGTTTGTGAAACCGATTCTTCAGGATTATGGATCGCTACCGATAAAGGCCTCTTCCGGATGAATTATATAGAAGAGAAGACAGAGCCTGTTCCTCTCTCCGGCAAATTCCCCCGGTTGACCGCTTTATATCCGGTTTCTTACGATTTTCTCCTGGCCGGCAGCCGTGAAGGATTATATATAAAGGAATAACCAGCCATTTGATATTTGACCGTGATATCTTTTCTCTGTCCAATCTTATCAGTGATATCAAAGAGTCTAAGGGGAATTACTGGATCACGACGGCTGACGGTTTAATTAGCCTGGAAAGTGAATCCCGGACATACACTTTATACCGTTCTCCGGAGGGAGGAAAAGAGGGAAATGATATGACTGCTCTGCTTATCGAGGGAGACACTATTTACATCGGTACCCGTACTGCCGGGATGATCACTTTCCATCTCTCCACCCGGACCTTCCATCCTTTCTCCTCTCTGGAGAATCATCATGTAAAATCACTGGACCGTGTAGGAGATAGTAGTCTGTATGTAAGTACCAATGGTGGAGGGATCAAAAAAATATCCTCCCGGACCGGAGAGATCCTGGATTCTATTGAACACTCCTCAGACAGGAATTCGATCAGTTCCAATGCGGTTTACTCTTTTTTATGGGATGGAAATATCTTTTGGGTAGGCACTTATATGGGAGGACTTAACTATACTCCTTCGGTAGATACATTGTTTACTGTCTATAACTATGAAGATAAATTTGACAGCCGGTACCATAACATACGCTCTTTTAAAATAGGAAAAGAGTCAAAACTGATCGGTACCCGTAACGGACTTTATTACATTGCTGAAGATAAAGAAGAGGTCTTTTTGTATACCACCCGTAACTCTGTCCTTACTTCTGATATTATCTTATCTGTTTTCCCTTATAAAGATGGCTATCTGATCGGTACTTACTGAGGAGGATTGTACCGGTTCTCTCCGGCTGAAAAAAAGATCACTCATTTTAATGAACAGACTGTTTTTCATAAAAATTCATTCTCGGGGGTCACTTCCGATGGGAAAGGAAATATCTGGTTTGCTACTTCCCTGGGTGCCTGCAAAATTGACAGCATTACTGGAGCATTCCGGTTTTACGATATCAGTAGTTCGGTCATTCCCCATAACTCTACATTTTGCTGTATGACTGATTCTAAGAGAAGGATCTGGTTCGGAACTTCAGAAGGGGGTATGCTTCTATGATCCTGTTTCCGGAGTTATGTATGCCGGGCTTTTCCCCGAAGATATGGCTGCTGTTACCCGCAGTGTAAGATTTATCTACGAAGACCGGCAGGGTGACTTCTGGTTTTGTGATGAGAAAGAGGGCGTGGTGAAAATGGATCCTACCCTTACCCGTTTTAATCATTATACCACCCAGGATTTTCTGCCCAGTAACTCGGTCATGGGTATCCTAGAGGATGAGGAAGGAGGAAAGTGGTTCAGTACCCAGAAAGGCCTCCTTTATTACCGGGACCAGGAAGAGTACAAACTCTTTTCCTTGTATGATGGTATTCCCGGGTATGTTTTTAATTCTCCGGTTCAACGGGGAGAAGATGGAAGTTTCTGGTGGGGCAATGAACAGGGACTGGTTAGTTACTCATCCGGAAAAACGATCGGAAGCAGTCCTAAAAAGCGATCTGGTCCCGTTATAACCACTATCTCCGTAGCAGGTAAGACCCTGGTTCCCGGCGAAGACAATCTGTTGCCTCTTTCAGCAATATATCTGAAGAAACTTACTATTCCTTTCTCAAAGAATAGTTTTGAAATTAATTTCTCTTCGTTGAATTATCCGGTAGAAAACAGTGAGATCTATGAATATATGCTGGAAGGATATGATGCAGGCTGGCAAAAACAGATGATCAGGAATAGAGTCTCTTATACCAATATTCCTGCTGGTAGGTACATTTTCCGGATTAGGACCGGTTCAGTCCCTGAGGCAATTACTTCCCTGGAAATAAAGATCCGTAATAACCGGATATGGATCCTGCTTTCTTGTTTGATCGGGCTGCTATGTTTTATGACCGTGATCTTTTTTTATTCCCGGCTTCTTTCCCGGTATCGCAAAATAAAAGCTCTGGCCAGATCCGGTGCAGCGGAAGAGGAGAGTAAAGAAAAATATTCCAGATTCAGAATGGAGCCCCGGGTGGCAGATAGAATAGCTAAAAAACTAACCTCTTATATGGAGAGTGAAAAACCTTACCTGAATCCGGATCTCAAGTTGCAGGACATTGCCGGAGCTATAGGTTGCAGTTCAGTAGAACTTTCCCAGCTATTAAACCTCTACATGGAGTGTGGTTTTACAGATTACATTAATAAATATCGTACACAGGAATTTATTGAAAAAGTACAAAATAAGTCAGCTATAAAATATACATTGACCACACTATCCGAACAATGCGGTTTTAGTTCACGTACCTCATTTTTCCGCTCTTTCAAAAAGCTTACCGGTAAAACTCCTGCCGAATATATAAAGGAGAAAGGACTGGATATCCGGAAATAGTATATTCTTCTCTCTATCGTTTGTAAAACCAGTACCAAAATAATAT
>JAJPZL010000207.1 GCA_021204375.1 Bacteroides sp. | reverse complement strand
TCCTGGTATTTATTTTCTTTATGATAAAAATACTGGAGACCGGGATTGAGTGGGATTTCACCCGGTTGGGTGTCTATCCTTTGAAGAAAAGAGGGGTGTTCGGGATTTTTGCCCATCCACTCGTTCACGGCAGTTTCCGGCACCTTTTCGCCAATACCCTTCCTTTTATTTTCCTGAGTTGGTGTTTGTTCTATTTTTACAGGGATATCTCACCGGTCATTTTTATCTGTATATGGCTCCTGTGCGGATTTATTACCTTCTTTATCGGAAAACCGGGGTGGCATATCGGGGCAAGCGGCATCATATATGGAATGGCCTTTTTTCTCTTTTTCAGCGATATCCTGCGAAAGCATACTCCCCTGATAGCTATTTCGCTGCTTATCACCTTCCTATACGGAGGGCTGGTATGGAATATGTTCCCCTTTTTTGCTAAAGCGACCACCTCGTGGGAAGGGCATTTAAGCGGGGCAATAGCCGGGACCCTGATGGCGGTAGCTTTCAAGAATTACGGGCCGCAACGACCGGATCCTTTTGCAGATGAAGAGGAGGAAGAAGAAGATATTACTGAGGAGGAGGATCTTGATATGGAGAGTAAAGAAGAGAGCGACAAAGAAAATTTCAGTACTTTTATAGGTTAAATGATTGGTATGATAAAGGATCAATAGTCAAAAGAGGCGGATTGCTGCCGTTCGAGTATCTCCATATTCTCGCGGGCTTTCTCCATATACTCCTTGACAAACTGATTGTTCTGAAAGACGGAAGGGGCTCCGCTTACGATCTCTTCGATCTGGGGAGTTACAATGGGATAGCGGAAGTTACTGCAAAGCATTACAAAGATAGCGGGACCCAGTACATTCTCGTAGTTCTCTGAGATAAAGTTCTTTACATACTGGTTGATCTCTTCGTTGATCTTTTCCCGCTCCTGCTTCATCTGACGCTCTATCTCATCAATATTACCTCCGTCCATGATCAGTCGGGATTCTTTGCGGTTGGATTCTTCCATTTTTTCCTCCAGGTAAGCACGCTGGTCAAAAAAGCTGTAAAGACGGTCGTTCAGGGGAGTACCCTTTACCCGGAGGTCATTATTGGAGATAGAGATGGTTATTTTGCCTTTTTCAAGTACTAAGGGAAGGATATTTACATCGTCCATAAAGAGAGTGACCAGGCACACAGAATCAACCTTACCTTTCATAGAAAACTCTCCGTGAACGACTTCGACGGAATCGACCACATTCCACTCATCGTCCTCATAGAACTTCAGGAACAGCATTTTACCATCCAGACTATTCACAGAAGAGGTTCCGGTTACCTTATATTTCCTCCCACAGGAGGAGCAGATAAGGGTTATAAGAAGAAGTGGAAAAAAATATTTTATCATCCCGTTCGTTCCTTTCTTGCTTAATAAGAGCATACAAATGTACGATCATTTAGCCACCTTGTGAAACATTTTATTAATATTTAAAACTTGACAGCCTCTTTTAAACAGTTAGGAAGATTCTACCCCTGAAAGAACGGATTGTTTTAATTTATTGAATATTTCAGAAACAGTTTTGTATTTTTGCAGGATACCCTATTTGTAAGAGAATGACAAAAACGTATGCTCCCTTTGCCAAACCTATGTATGTCATACTGAAACCTATCGGTTCGGTGTGCAACCTGGCCTGCGAATATTGCTACTACTTAGAAAAGTCTGTACTCTATAAAGAAGAGCCCAGGCAGGTGATGAGCGAAGAACTCCTGGAAAAGTTTATCGAACAATATATCAACTCGCAAACCATGCCGCAGGTCCTTTTTACCTGGCATGGCGGGGAGACGCTGATGCGTCCCCTCTCCTTTTACCGGAAAGCGATGGAACTGCAACGGAAGTATGCCCGGGGACGCACCATAGATAACTGTATCCAGACCAACGGCACGCTTCTTACGGATGAATGGTGTCGTTTTTTTAGGGAGAATAACTGGTTGGTAGGGGTCTCTATTGACGGCCCGCAGGAGTTTCACGATGAATACCGGCGTAACAAGCAGGGTATTCCCTCTTTCAGAAAGGTGATGCAGGGGATCCACCTACTTAATAAACATGGGGTGGAGTGGAATGCACTGGCAGTGATCAACGATTACAATGCCGACTATCCGCTGGAGTTCTACCGTTTCTTCAGGGAGATAGGATGCCGGTATATTCAGTTTTCTCCTGTTGTAGAACGGAAAGTGAGCCGGCCGGATGGTTTATCGCTGGCCTCCTACAGGCAGCAGGATGAAGGGGAGATGACGGAACATTCCGTTACACCGGAACAGTGGGGTCATTTTCTTTGTACATTGTTTGATGAGTGGATCAAAAAAGATGTGGGAAGTTACTACATTCAGCTTTTCGACGCTACACTGGCCAATTGGGTCGGTCAGGAGCCAGGTGTTTGCACGCTGGCTAAAAGTTGCGGACATGCCGGAGTAATGGAGTTCAACGGCGATGTATATGCATGTGACCATTTTGTTTTTCCGGAGTATAAACTGGGGAACCTGTGCTCCAGCACATTGGTAGAGATGATGTACGGGAAGCAACAGGCTGAGTTCGGCCGGATCAAACAGAACGGGCTTCCTGCTCAGTGCAAAGCGTGTGAATACCTGTTTGCCTGCAACGGGGAGTGTCCGAAGAACCGTTTTGCCTGCGACCGTACGAACGAACCGGGACTTAACTATCTATGTAAGGGATATCACCGTTTTTTCCACCACGTAGCTCCCTATATGGATTTTATGAAGAAAGAGTTGATGAACGGAAGGGCACCGACCAACATAATGATGCACCTGAAAGAGATCGCTGGAAACGACTAATATATAACCCTAATTTATACAGGATCATGATAAAAAAAATTATTTTCTCTATGAGCGTATGGCTGACAGTGGGAACTATGAGTATCCGTGCCGACGAAGGAATATGTCTATATCAACTTATT
>JAJPZL010000410.1:856-2946 GCA_021204375.1 Bacteroides sp. | reverse complement strand
TCCGACTTCAAATCCAGAATTTATAATAGGACATTATGCGGATAATCATAAAAAAATAAACGGGTGAAGCCCGATAAAGAGTTGCCTTCCGTAACAACAAACCTGCTTACTTTAAGCCGTACAGAAGATGTAGCGGTTTGGTTTGGCCACTCGTCGCTCTTTATCCAGATAGATGGGATCCGGTTCCTGATCGATCCGGTGCTGGGTACTTCTGCTTCTCCGGTGAAAGCTTTCAACAAAGCTTTTCCGGGAAGTTATGGGTATACTCCGGCAGATATTCCGGAAATAGATTACCTGATCATTACCCACGATCACTGGGACTATCTGGACTATCCGACTGTTATGGAACTTAAATTCCGTATCGGGAAAGTAGTATGTCCGCTGGGGGTAGGTGAACATTTTGAATACTGGGAATTTAATCCGCACCAGATCTTTGAAATGGATTGGAATGAAGAGGAGGAACTGGAAGAGGGATTCCGGATCTATTGCCTCCCTTCCCGGCATTTTTCAGGCAGAGGACTTACGGGTAATCAATCTCTCTGGGCCTCTTTCTTGTTACAGACTCCTTCTATAAACATATATATAGGTGGAGACGGAGGATATGACCCCCGCTTTGCAGAGATTGGCAAGAGGTTTAAGAACATTGACCTGGCTATTCTGGAAACAGAATAATATGGGAACGACTGGCGGTATATCCATATGTTACCGGATGAATGGGCGGTAGCTACCCGGGATTTAAAGGCAAAAACACTGTTACCGGTCTATCACTCTAAATTTGCTCTGGCTAATCATCCCTGGGATGAGCCGCTGGAAGTATTGTATTCACAAAAGGAGTCTTTAGGAAGCAGATTATTGTACCCCATGATCGGGGAAAAAGTTTTTCTTAAAAATGAGAATCAGGAGTTTACCCGATGGTGGTAAAGAAACAATAGCTATATTCCCGGACAGGGAAGTCATAAGGATTTTACTTATCCTTCCAGAAACGAAAGATATCTTTTTTCGGCCTCTTGCAGTAATTCTTTATTAAAGCGGAAGGTGGGTTCAAAAAAAGAGGTTTCAAGCCTGAAACCTTTCCCGGTTTTAGTACGGTTCCAGTTTCCTGCTACTTGTCCGTTATAAACAATGACCGGATAAAAAATACCGTAGGTATTAAATGCTTTGCGATAATATTCTAACGGAAGTACATGCGTACGATCTTTGTAACTGATCAGGTATTCATTATAAGAGGGAAGTAGATGAAGGTGTGTATCACAACAGGTAATTTCACTCCAGCTGTGGTGAATATACATCTGGTCATCCCGGAACCTCTCCCGGTTGAGTTCCTTTTCTATCAGGGAAATTCCTTTTCTGGCCTTGGTCAGTGTAAGGCCTGACCACCAGACAAAATCTTGCAGAGTAGCGGGCGAATGGCTCTGAAAATATCTCCGTGTTAGCTTAGCCAATGCCTCCTCCCGGGTCAAAGCAGGTGTGGGAGCCACTCTTTCCTCTAACGGTGCATAGGTATGTTTTCCATTCTTTTCTACACCGCTGCAAACCAGGCCTTCAATTTCCGCCAGCATCAGAAAGCAATTCATCATAGAAGTATCTAATGCTACTCCCTGATGTTGTAATTCGGTTATAATCTCCGTTTTTGTCATGCCGGGAATTCCTTCCAGGATTTTTTCGATCATCCGGTTCACTAATAAAGAAAATTCCGAGGTAATTCCCTTCTCTTTTGCCCAGGAAAGTATAGAAGGGCGCAGACGGGAACGATTCAGCTCTGTCATCCAGCGAATATCTTCTGCAGCTACCAGATGCCAGGTAGGACGCATTACATGGATACGAAGGATTTCTCCTCTATTTAATGCATCATTTATATGTGTGAGGCCACCGGAAATCAGCCACATGCCTACTGCCCATTTCATCATGGAATACTCCTGGGCCTGCATAGCACCCATCCACTGAATAAGTTGTCCGGGAGTTTCAAATTGTGGTTGCGTTAATTGTTGAGCAGTTATACGGGTAGCTGGTATCATACTTTGTTATTTTCGCTAAAAATAACAATTTTAATGATTTCCTCCATAAATTACAGGAAGATCCTTCAAAATATA
>JAJPZL010000410.1:0-846 GCA_021204375.1 Bacteroides sp. | reverse complement strand
CATCCCGGGATTCCGCCGGTCACTGCGCACAAAGAAGAGTTGTTATTCTGCTGCTGCACGCTAGTTCACAAAACCTTCAGCGATTTTGGTAAGCGAAACATCAGTAAACTTTTCATTATTCAGGATCTGTTCCAGCAATTCTACTACCTGCTGATTATCCAGATAGCGGGCAAATACCCGCAAGGTACCATAAGTAGCAATTTCATAATGTTCTACATTCTGGGCAGCCAGTATCAAACCGGCATCTCTGATAAAACTATCTCTATCTGTATCTTTAATAATAGATTCGGCTTCATCGATCAGCCCTTCCATGGCATCACACTTCTTACTCTCCGGCTCTTCGCCCAATAACCGGAACACCTGTTCTACCAAAGCAATATGTTCATTGGTCTCAATGGTATGCTTCTCAAAAGCAGCCGATACCTGTACACTGGTAGCAGCCTCCTGCATCTTAGGCAAAGCTTTAGCCAGATGCTGTTCTGCCCAATAAATATCCTTTAATTCATCAATAAAGAACTCGTGAAATTCAGATTTTTCCATACTCTTATTTTATTATACATTTAAAGATCATCTCCTTCTGTATAGGAAAACAAGCGGATAAAAATTTAGTTTAATGATTTTCAGGCTTTAATGTTTGCTTGTATTTTTTCCAAAGTAACAGAAGCAGCTATTTTCTCCTGTGTCTAGTCAAATATCTCTTTCCGGAGTTCTTTCATGTAAGAAGAAAACTCAGTTTCTTCTCACCCATACGTCAGATTCAGCTCATACTCCAACAGGAGCCAGGTAGAAATATCGGCCTCATTGTGCTGAAGAACAGCATCCATCATATCCAGTGCCTTGGTAATT
>JAJPZL010000198.1 GCA_021204375.1 Bacteroides sp. | reverse complement strand
CTACAAAAGGTTACAGAAAAAACCTAAAAAGAAATAACACATTTCCAGTTTCCAAAGGCGATGCCACCCCGGTAATCGCCTTTTTCATTCACCTAAAAAACAAATAATATGGCAAAAGCAGGATTACTCACCGAAGCATTACCCATAACCAAATCCGATCTTGACCGCCTCAGAAACGGGTTAGAAGCAGACGGCCAATACCTCTGGCAACTCTATGCCATCATAGCCTTTAGCACCGGGCTCCGGGTAAAAGACATCCTCTCCCTGACCTGGAAAGATATAGAAAAGCAAAACCAGATATTTAAAAAAGAGAGCAAAACCAAAAAGATCCGAGAACTCAGTTTCAGTGCCAAAATCCACACCAGCATCTGGAACCTCTACGAGAAATTAGATAAACCCGACAAAAACCAACTTATATTCAAAAGTCCACAGAGCGATGGCGCATACACCTCCAGACATATAAACCGCATATTCCAGAAAGCAGCCGTTAAATACCGCCTTACAATTTCATCCAAAGACTTCCGGACACACAGTTTCCGCAAAGGATTCGGCACCCACCATTACCAGAACGCCACTGACAAAGAAGCCATGCTCCACGAACTCATGAAAACCTATCAACACTCTAGCCCCGCCATAACCTTCAGTTATATCGGGATCACCCGGCAAAATATCCGTAACCTTTATCTATCCATTGAACTATGACCCATTTGTAAATACCTAAAAAGATAAAATAGCCCAATCATTCGTCACCCTAATTCATACCACTCAGTCTACCCTTTACCACATAATATCATCTCATTATGAATTAAGAAGTACACCCAATTACAATCGGCAACTATTATATCAGGCTCGAAGGAGATACATTAAAAGTCTCCCTGCTCGATCATGTATCCACGCTGGCAATCATACCCAGTTCCGGAAACTCCATCCTTATCAGATCACTTACACCCTAAACCATTAAAAACAAAAACCAATATGAATAGTACACAAGTTTACAACCAGATTATATGCGAAGTCAACTGCCGATACGGAGCACCTATGGGTAGAGGAGGTACAGGAACCGATAAACCCGATAAAGACAAGAAAGTATATTGCCGCCGTGTATACCTCAATAGTGGGGGATACGATCGGGGAGGAGCCTACTGGGGCTTTGGTTCCCCGCTTTATGTCGAATATACCTTAGACAGAAGCCACGTCCGTTTCTTCAGAAAATAAAAATACAAATCATTCACTTAAATAAAAATCATTGTGAACACATTAGAAATCAACTACAGAACCGAAACCGACACACTAACCCCCTGTGTAGACTCCGAGTACCCCATTTGTTTCTCCAGTGAAAAGTTTAATGTCGGGTTCAAAAAAGACTTCACCGATCCCCATCACAAAAGCCTGATATTCCGGTTTGAAAAAAGAACTGGTATCAAGAAACAAGGATCAGTCACCCGCTCCCAGGCAACAACCATTTATCTATGCACCTGCCAGGTAACAACTGAAGGCACCCCTACGATCACCTGTATAGGAGCCAAAAATCAAAAAAAGCGGTTCAGCCGCCCCACCACAAAACTTTATACCCCTGAAACTAATGATAGAGAAAATCTTCCACACATTCACAGATCCCATTCTGGCCGAGTTGAAGAGAGAACACCATGCAAAAACAGATGACTTCCGCACCATCAAAGAGATGAAAGCAGAACTTATAAACCGCCTACGCTCCATTGTCAACTATCAAAATCTCCTCCCATATCCCGTACATGTAGAGGAGATCACCCCCAGAAACCAACTCAATTATAGCCAATACCGTCTTATAAAAATAAACCCCGATGGTTTCTGCCTGTTCCAGAAGAGCCTTACAGACGACCCCCGTAAAGGCCATCTCGACGAGATCTTTCCGGATCACCTGTTCAAACTCTGGCAACACTATGTCTCACACAATAAAAGCGGTGTTTCCGTACCCGTACCTTCATCCGATGAACCCCTGGAAGCAGATTTCAAATTCAAACCAGTACACGAACGCTCCGCCTTCATCTGACACATGGATCATCTGTCCAGAAATGTAACCGACCAGGAGATCATCAAAGCCTACGAAGAAGATAACGATCCCAACCACTCCATCGAAAAGCTAACTCTCGACGAGTTCGCTGCTAAACTCAACAGTGAATAATACAACGATCTCGAATACTATATCCGTTTTATAAACTACTAATACACTCCTATTAATTATGTCCTACTCAAATCAACTCAGAAAATTAACCAGCGAAATTGTAGATAAACTCTCAGACATAGAAGAATTCCCGGAAGAACTCTTCCCACATCTGGTTTTTATTGAAGAAGTAAACGGAAGAGGTGAGCCCGAATACGTTAAATACCGCCTTCAGTCTATCGAACCCTATACCGGATACTGCACAGTCAAATTCGACGACGGCTTCGACAACGAAGAGGAGAGACGTGAACTTGCCGAAATCAATCTTGAATGGCTCATTACCATCTGGGAACGCTATCAGGAACTTACAGGCAATAAATTTCAGGAAACAGAAATACTCAATAGCCGTGTCGAAGCAATTCTAAACGAAGCCTTCCTCATGCCCATGTTCTTTGTCGGTGCCTTCAATGTCTTTCAAGGAGCCATGCAGCAAATGAGTGATGAAGAGATGTATGAACTCTTAGGTAACTCCGTTCATGCAGACTCCTTACGGCAAACAATCAATAGGATCAGTGACCAACTCAATTTCCGGGACCAACATCCGGAGATACCCAATCCCTACACCCCCAAACAATACTGGGCTTTTATATATCCCAATTATGAAATTTATAGAAAACTCAGCGATAAAGAGTTGATCGAAAAGTGGGAGACACAAGACCCTACAACCGGACAAATAGAATGCATGACACCTGAAGAGTTCAACGCCTATACCAATCAGCCCGACTTTTCCATAGGAAACTACCGGGTACGCTTCCTA
>JAJPZL010000319.1:2594-2972 GCA_021204375.1 Bacteroides sp. | reverse complement strand
GTTTTATAAAAAACATACGGCTCCGGATGTTTACGGAACAGCCGTTTGTTCCTATACTTGCGAGATGCAAAATTAAATTATTTGCTTTAAAAACAATACAAACGGATGTTAATAATAGGAATAGCCGGTGGCACCGGGTCAGAGAAAACCACCGTAGTAAGAAAAATTATCAATAGTCTGCCGGAGGGAGAAGTAGTACTTCTGCCCCAGGATTCTTATTACAAGGATAGCAGTCATGTTCCGGTAGAGGAGCGGCAAAACATTAACTTTGACCACCCGGATGCTTTCGAATGGAGTCTTCTCTCCAAACATGTATTGATGCTGAAGGAAGGAAAAAGCATTGAACAACCTACCTATTCCTACCTGACCTGTACCCGG
>JAJPZL010000319.1:0-2584 GCA_021204375.1 Bacteroides sp. | reverse complement strand
ATCCATATTGAACCCAAAGAGGTCATTATTATTGAAGGGATCCTGGCACTGTGCGACAAAAGATTGCGTAATCTGATGGATCTGAAAGTTTTTGTAGACGCAGATCCGGATGATCGGCTGATACGGGTGATCCACCGGGATATCGTAGAGCGTAACCGGACAGCGGAGGCTGTAATGGATCGTTATACCCGTGTACTCAAACCGATGCATTAACAATTTATAGAACCCTGTAAACGATATGCCGACCTGATCGTACCCGAGGGAGGAAACAACCAGAAAGCGATTGATATCCTGACGCATTATATTGAAAAGAATCTTAATCCGGATAAATAAAAAGTGAACTTTCATCGTAGATCATATTACTCTTTTTTCTACCGGTACCGGTGGATGCGTTACCATCCTGTAAAGATGTTAGCAGTGGTCATTCTATTGGGAATCCTCTTATTTTTGTATACCTGCCGGAAACAGCAAGCTCCTGCCATGGTTTCACAGGAATCTTTGGTATACGACCTGCCCCACATCCGCGAAAAAGGGGAACTGACGGTACTGACTCTCTATAGTTCTACCTCCTACTTTATTTACCGGGGAGAACCGATGGGCTTCCAGTATGAACTGGCTCAGCAATTTGCTCATTCTCTGGGTTTAAAGCTTAAAGTAGAAGTAGCAGCCAATGTAACGGAACTGGTTAATAAACTTCTGGCCGGAGAAGGAGACCTGATCGCTTATAACCTTCCTGTAACACGGGAGAGGAAGGATACTTTACTCTATTGCGGAGAAGAGGTTATTACCCAACAGGTGATCGTACAAAGCACAACCAGAAAAGGAAAACCTTTGCAGGATGTTACCCAACTGGTAGGAAAAGATATCTATGTGAAGCCGGGAAAACACGAGGAGCGGATGATCAACTTGGATCAGGAGCTGGGGGGAGGGATCCATATCCATGCCGTACCCAATGATAGTGTTACGCTGGAGGATTTGATCGCGCAGGTAGCCCGGGGAGAGATAGAATTTACGGTTTGTGATAACGATGTGGCACGGTTCAACAAGACCTATTACCCGGGGTTGGATATTAACCTGACAATAAGTTTTGATCAACGTTCTTCGTGGGCGGTGAGGAAAGAGTGTACGGAACTGACCGAAGCTGTAAACAGCTGGCACGAGGCTAATGCCACCTCTCCGGCTTACACAGCCAGTACAAAACGTTATTTTGAGATCAGCAAAAGTATTCCCCATACTCCTATCCTATCGATCTCAGACGGTAAGATCTCTCACTTCGACGAACTGTTCCGGAAGTATTCCAAAGAACTAGGATGGGACTGGCGGTTGCTGGCCTCCCTGGCTTATACTGAATCCAACTTTGATCCTAATGCCATATCCTGGGCAGGAGCCAGAGGACTGATGCAGCTGATGCCCGGTACGGTACGTGCCATGGGGATACCTGAAGGAAAAGAACAGGACCCGGAAGAGAGTATAAAAGCGGCTGTAAAGTACCTGGCACTTACCGCCCGGAGCCTGAGTACGATCCCGGATGAAAAAGAGCGGCTTAAATTTATCCTGGCAGCTTATAATGCCGGATTGGGCCATATTTATGATGCCATGGCACTGGCAGAAAAATATGGAAAGAACAAGCATGTATGGCACGACAATGTAGAGACCTATATCCTACTGAAAAGCAACGAAGAGTATTTCAACGATCCGGTTTGCAAAAATGGTTATTTCCGGGGGCGCGAAACCTATAATTTTGTACGGGAAGTGACTTCCCGGTTTGAAACTTATCTCTCAAAAATAGAAGGATGATTTTTTGACCATTCCTATCCTTTTTCTAAAATTTCTCAAAACATCCGGAAATGATTCTTTTTTATTTCTCCTACTAACCTTTCTCATACAATTTAAGGCTCCCATTTACAATCCCTGTATAAAAGAATTATTCCGGAAACAATTCGGGATATCTATACACTTGAATGACTATATGACTATGGCCAATTATACAGATTATGCGATCGGAGAATTCATAGAGAACATCAAACGGCAGGATCGTTACAAAAATACAATGATCGTAATTACAGGAGACCACGAAGGTCTGGCGGACCATAGAGATTATATCATTAAATCAGAAGCAGGCAGACAGCTTGTTTCTCTCTACCGGTTTGTACCTTTTATTGTATTGAACTCTCCGGTATCACTGCGGTATGACAAAGTAATGGGGCAGGTAGATATCTACCCCACTTTACTGGATCTATTAGGATTGGATGAATATTCCTGGCGGGGTATAGGCAGCAGTATCCTTCACAAAGAAAAACCAGGGTATGCCATTGATGCAGGTATGCAGGTGATCGGAAAAGTTCCTGAAGGAGATAAAAAAGGGGTGGAACACCTGAAAAAGGCCTGGGAAATCTCCGATTATATGATCCGTTATGACTATTTCAGAAATTATTTCTTCTCGCTGACTGAAAACAGGAAAAATTGAATAATATTCCATTCATAACAAAAATAAAAACAGATAACTTATAAATTAAACTGTTCGGATCGGTACCTGTTTCTGAAAACGTTCCCGATCCAGGTAGTTTTTTACAAGGACTAGTCC
>JAJPZL010000092.1:1216-2978 GCA_021204375.1 Bacteroides sp. | reverse complement strand
ATATAAATTTAAATACACTTAAATGGGTAGAGTTTTAATTATTGTTGCAGGCGGTGTAGGAACCGTTGTTGCACACAAAGTGACACAGAACAGTACTATTTTCACAGATATAATGCTGGCCAGCCGTACTAAATCAAAGTGCGATAAAATAGCAGAAGCTATCGGCGGGAACAAAATAAAGACTGTACAGGTGGATGCTGATAAGGTAGAAGAGCTGGTAGCACTTTTCAATGAGTTTAAACCGGATATCGTTATTAACGTAGCCTTACCTTATCAGGATCTTACTATTATGGATGCCTGCCTGATAGCCGGTGTTAACTATCTGGATACAGCGAATTATGAACCGTTGGACGAAGCTAAATTTAAGTATAGCTGGCAGTGGGCTTATCAGGAACGTTTCAAAAAGGCAGGCCTAACCGCTATTCTGGGATGTGGTTTTGATCCGGGTGTTACCGGAGTATTTACGGCTTACGCAGCCAAACATTATTTTAATGAGATACACTACCTGGATATTGTAGACTGTAATGCAGGGGATCATCATAAAGCATTTGCCACCAATTTCAATCCGGAGATCAATATACGTGAGATCACCCAGAAAGGGCGTTATTATGAGAACGGCAGATGGGTAGAGACCGGTTCACTGGAAATTCACCAGCCTGTGACCTATCCGAATGTAGGTCCCAAGGAATCCTATCTTTTGTATCACGAAGAGCTGGAGTCATTAGTTAAAAACTTTCCGACTATTAAAAGGGCCCGTTTCTGGATGACCTTCGGTCAGGAATACCTGACTCATCTGAGAGTGATCCAGAATATCGGTATGGCCAGAATTGATGAGATTGATTACAACGGGCAGAAGATCGTTCCGATCCAGTTCCTCAAAGCCGTATTACCCAATCCGCAGGATCTGGGTGAGAATTATACAGGTGAAACCTCTATCGGCTGTCGTATCAAAGGAATTAAAGATGGAAAAGAGCTGACCTACTATGTTTACAATAATTGTAGTCACGAAGCAGCTTACCGGGAAACAGGGATGCAGGGAGTTAGTTATACCACCGGTGTACCGGCTATGATCGGGGCTATGATGTTCCTGACAGGAGAATGGAAGCAACCGGGGGTATTCAATGTGGAAGAATTTAATCCTGATCCGTTTATGGAACAGTTAAATAAACAGGGACTTCCCTGGCACGAAGAGTTTAACGGTGATCTCGAATTTTAACAGATAGTACACGATGCAAACAGGCGACAAAGCACCCGATCTCCTGGGTACAGATGAGAACGGACAGGAGATACGGTTAAGTAACTATAGGGAAAAAAGTAGTTCTCTATTTCTATCCGAAAGATAATACGTCCGGATGTACGGCACAGGTATGTAGTTTACGGGATCATTATACAGACCTCCGCAAACAGGGTTATGAAGTGATCGGAGTAAGTATGGATAGTGAAAATTCTCACAAAAAATTTATTGAAAAAAACAATCTGCCCTTCAGCCTGATCGCTGATACGGATAAGAAACTGATCGATCAGTTTGATGTGTTGGGTGAAAAAAAGATGGCCGGAAGAACCTATATGGAAGTATACCGGACAACTTTTATTATTAACGAAGAAGGAATAATCGAGCAGATCATCGGTCCGAAAGAGGTAAAGACAAAAATTCATGCCTCACAGATTATCTAAAGATATACCCTTCCCGGCCAGGGAAAGGTGGTGATTATTAAAATTAATGGATTAATATGACTAAGAAAGAAAACGAAGAATTGATTTT
>JAJPZL010000092.1:0-1206 GCA_021204375.1 Bacteroides sp. | reverse complement strand
TGAAAAACTGAAAGCGTTGCAGGCGGCAATGGACAAGATTGAGAAGAGCTTCGGAAAAGGCTCGATCATGAAGATGGGTGATAGTGTGGTTGAACAGGTGGAGGTGATCCCTACAGGGTCTATTGCACTCAATGCAGCATTGGGCGTAGGAGGTTATCCCCGCGGAAGAATCGTTGAAATATATGGTCCGGAGTCATCCGGTAAGACCACACTGGCTATTCATGCCATAGCCGAAGCACAAAAAGCCGGCGGTATTGCTGCGTTTATTGATGCAGAACACGCTTTTGACCGTTTCTATGCAGGAAAACTGGGAGTAGATGTAGAAAACCTCTGGATCTCTCAACCCGATAACGGAGAGCAGGCGCTTGAAATTGCCGAACAACTCATCCGCTCTTCTGCTATTGATATTATTGTAATTGACTCAGTAGCAGCCCTGACTCCAAAAGCAGAGATCGAAGGAGATATGGGTGATAATAAAGTGGGTTTACAGGCCCGTTTAATGTCACAGGCATTGCGTAAACTCACAGCAGCCGTTAATAAGACCAATACAACCTGTATATTTATTAACCAGTTGCGTGAAAAGATCGGTGTAATGTTCGGTAATCCGGAAACAACAACCGGTGGTAATGCATTGAAGTTTTATGCTTCAGTACGTCTGGACATCCGTCGCAGCAGTCAACTGAAAGATGGTGATGAGGTTATTGGTAACCAGACCAAGGTAAAAGTAGTAAAGAACAAAGTAGCTCCTCCTTTCCGCAGAGCGGAATTTGATATTATGTTTGGTGAAGGTATCTCACTGGCCGGTGAAATCATCGACCTAGGTGCCGAACTGGGTATTATCAAAAAAAGCGGATCCTGGTATAGTTACAATGATACTAAACTGGGACAGGGACGTGATGCCGCCAAACAGTGTATGAAAGATAATCCTGAACTTGCAGAAGAACTTGCAGGACTGATCTTTGAAAAACTGAGTGAAGCTTAAGTACGGATCAAACCGGTAACAGGTTAGTTAAAAAGATAACCTGAGGTAGATAAATAAAGAATAGTTTTCCACTTCCCGGTGGGAAACTATTTTTTTATGCGCTTTTTTAGTTATTTTAGTGTAACCGTGTAACAAGTAAAAGAAAAATGCCGTCTGTAAAATAAATAAAGATCTTAAAGTCTAAAATTACCAGAAACCATGAATGCAGAAAGCTTTAAAAAACA
>JAJPZL010000345.1 GCA_021204375.1 Bacteroides sp. | reverse complement strand
TAACTCCGACTTCAAATCCAGAATTTATAATAGGACATTATGCGGATAATCATAATAACTTATTTGAGTATAGGTTTTCTTTCTGTGTTCTTAACTGCTTTCCATCATACTTGTTTTTCTGGTTAAACGTGTTTACTTCACATATACGATCTTTCCATCCATACTTGTACTAAAACTAACTCTGCCTGTACGCTCTAAGGCTACCAGGATCTCTTCAATCTTGTCGTCTAATAAAAATTTAGCGCTAAATTTCTCTTTTATTCGTGCCGGCTCATTGATAATAAAGTTTATGCCGTAATAGCTTTCCAGCTTTTTGATCATACTTCCCAGCTCCTGATTCTCAAAAACGAGAATACCATCCCGCCAGGCCATCAGATTTTCGGTTTCTACTTTTCTCCTGAGGAGTTTGCTCTCTTTCAGCACAGCCTGTTCGTTTGGTTGTAAAAGGATCTTCTCCCGGGATATTTCCCGCTCTATCAGGACCGACCTCTCCAGCAAAGTGGTTTCGAATAGCGTGTTATCGGAATAGTTAAATACATTGAAGGTAGTACCCAGAACTTTTATATTTCCTCTGCTGGTGTGTACAACAAAGGGTTTGTTCTCGTTATGGGCCACTTCAAAATAGACTTCTCCGTCCAGATAGACGTTTCTTGCCTCTTTTCCAAAGGAGGCCGGATACTGGATCTTTGTTTGTGAATTCAACCAGACAGCGGTACCGTCACTTAATACCAGGCGAACTTTTTGTCCTACCGGTACTTCTATCCGGGTTAATTCGGCATTCTCTTTATGAAGGGTATACCTATTGAAAATTGTCCATGTAGAGACTATGATTATCACAATCATAGCTGCATACCGGGAGAACGAGATAAAATACTGTTTATGCTTTTTACGACTGATCCTGTTATTCAATTCTTTCCATCCTTTTTCTGCATAGAGAAGATCTTCTTTTCTGGTAGAGGAGGAAGTGGCCAGTGCAGCTAAATTTTTCAACCGGATAAACTCTTCTTTCAGTTCTTTATCCGCAGAAATCTTTGCCAGAAAGATCCCTTTTTCTTCTTCTGTCATCTCTCCTGAAAAATACTTATTAAAAACTCGTTCATATTCATACTATATAAGGGTTGCAACCTTCTGATATTTTTCTCTCTTTTATCCTTAAGACGGTATCCTTTGAAATACCCCTAAAGGATTCTCACTTTTCTTTAATCTTTTTTTATCCGGTATCTGTTTACGGATTCCTCCAGTTCGGGTATCTTATATATAGAAGCAGACCAGGGATTTTCCCGGCAAAAAAGATCCCACTCTTCCCAGGTGGTATCGTATTGTGTAAAGGCTCTCTTCATGGCTTCTTCGTCTGCGTGCCGGTTGGTTAACTCAGCGGCGTATCCTTTCAGCAGAATGTTAAATGCGGCGGAGGTCATGGTAAAGAAGAGACGGCCATATTCTATGGAGGCCCTGACGGCATCTGCCTGTCCCGGAAGATCGCTTCGTAGCTGGTGCGCCATGACAGACATTTCGTTCCACAGCCGGACGGATTCCTCTTTTTCTTCCAATACCTTTTTTATCCGGTTAGTGCGGATGACTTCCTCAAAAAAGGGTTGCAGGTAGTGCATCCCCCGCATATTGTCATCCCGGGTCCATTCCAATTATTGTTGGGTAATGGGGAAGCGGGTGGCTCGTCCCAGCAATACTGCACGGGAGGATAAAAGCGCTATTTGATGGAGGAATCCGGCACTTTTTTCGTCAAACCCTTTCATCCGGGCAAATTAGAGGAAGAGTTCTTGCTCGGTCAGTGAAGGATGATGTGCCCATTGTGCTACCACGTATGCATTGGCCGCACACCAGAATTCATCCTTTATGTAGGGGCCGTTCCAGCTACCGCCGCGGGTCCAGGTCCAGATGCCCGCAAATAGTTCCGAATCTTTCAGGTCGTTCAGACAGGAGGGATCGGTTAGGTCTTTGGTCTCTTCAAAACCATTGATAACCCCATCGGCTATATAATTAGTGTAGGCGCCTTTCTCCTCGTATTCCCGTTGGCACTATACCTCGATTATTTGTGGATGGTTCCCTATACCGATTGTGGGGTTGAAGGGGAAAGTCCGGAAGTAATCTCCGGCAGTATGTTTTATACCGAAATAGAGATTCGGGTTGGGTTCTACCTGCCGGGTTACGCCCAGGTAATAGGCCGGCTTGGTATGTAAGAAGCCCCGTTCGGCATTCCAGGCATAATCCCAGGTGCGATAAATGACCACTTTGTTCCTTTTTACACAAACCTCCTCGCGCAACATATTGACCAGCTCGGCGTGTTTACGGATCGCTTCTTCCATCTGTGAATTGTCCACCAATTCATTTCCCTGGTGATAAGGGATATTCTAGCGATAGTTTTCGCCTGTACGGATCACAAATCCGTCAACTTCCGGGAAACAGTCAAAAACCTCCCGGATCATGATCCGATGTAATTTCTGGGTTTTGGGTTTATCCCAGTCGATCCTTCCAGCTTCGTCACATAGTTCGTTTTTATATATTTCCACCAGGGTTTTCGGGAAGAGTATAATATCCATGAAATAGAAAGCTTTTAAACCTTGTGAGTGAACCGCTCTGATCTGATCATGGATACGGGCGGCCAGATGGTCTGCCCAGTTCCGTTCCATGCTTCCAACCGGAAAAACGGAAGGACTTACAGTATCGTAGGTGATGGCACTGTGAGGGGGTGTGAATTTATTAATTACCTGCCCGTTGAATCCGTAGGCGGGCAAAGTGGCCGGATCGGTGAAAGCAGATACTGTATATGGCTCTCCGGGATTGTGGTGAACCATGTCCAATACAAGAGGTTTCTCCTGCTGGGCTATCAGCTGACCCTGGCAATAATTCAGGAGGAAAAGTATTACTAAATATTTCTTCATTTGATTTTTAAGGTAAGGACGAAAGGAAAGGGGTCTTTCTCCCAAAGAAATGTCTGATTTCCGTATAGGATTTATTTAAAAACTCCTATCTGTTTGGTGT
>JAJPZL010000177.1 GCA_021204375.1 Bacteroides sp. | reverse complement strand
CAACTAAATTGATCGCAGTCCGAAACCTCTGCCTTTGTATATTTTACCGGCAACAAAACCGGCCAAAATACCAACAATAATAGAACTGACAAGTCCTAGTCCCATCATAAGATTTAAATTTAAGTGAATAGATAATTTATCAATTACATAACATCTTTTGTGACATTTTGTTTATACCAGTAAGACTTTTCCGGAATCAGAAACTCAATTTGATACCGGCAAAATAACTCCGGGGAAGTGCAGGACCGTAAATATAAGCCGAATCCCGTTCTTTACCCTGATCAAAATCCTTCTGATAAGCATTGAAGATATTTTCAATTCCTGCATTTACCTGTAAGACAGTACTCTTATAGAGGCTAAAGTCATAAGAAACTTTCAGATTCATATCGAAGAAGGCGGGAGTAGTAACTGCTTCATCCTGCTCCACGACCCCGGCCAGGTGTTGCACCAGCATGGAGCCGGCATAAGTGCCGGAGAGTGCAATATTCAGAGGCTTAAGAGGAGAATAAGTAGCCGTAAAATATCCGTAAACATTGGGAGTACGGAACATCTTCTTTTCCGCGGGTACTGTTTCATCTTCACTCCATTGCTCCGACTCGTCGTACCGGTTTTGCTGCCAGGTAAGCCCGGCCTGTAGTTGTATGGAGGAGAGATAGGCCATCTTGCCCTCTAAGGTAATACCCATTACCCGAGAACCGGAACAGTTACGCCGTTCTTTTACCTCGGCTCCATACTCTTCGCTCCATCCGATCTTATCCAGTACAAAGACATTATTGAGCTTGGTATAAAATCCTTCGATCAGATAATTAAACTGAAAAGCTCCCCTGCGGCGATACATATCTGCCGAAAGGCTGATACTTCTCGACTTTTCTTCTTTGAGATCTTTGGCCCGTTCTACCACAATAATATCTCCGCCGGCTACGGAAACATGGAGATCTTCATCAAAAGTCTGAGGAGCACGGAATCCGGTTGAATAACTGGCACGTAGATTAATATCATCCGTAGGGTTGAACCGCAAATTTGCACGCGGGCTAAATACTACATGATCCATCAGGCTGTGCTTATCCAAACGTCCTCCCAATAGTATGCTCCATTGACGGTTCTTCCACTCATTCTGCAGGAAGAGGCTTCCGATATGTACTTTCTGGCTGATCTCTCGGTTATATCCCAGCATTTCATCTTTCAGGTTATCGTAATTATATTCTACCTCTGTGGTCAGGGCAGAGGGCATAAACCAGAGCCGGTCGAAATTATATACGTACTGCGAACCGGCCATATAGGTAAAGTCAGTGGTATGTCCATAGGCATCCGGATTCTGGTCGGTACCGTAATAACTGTTACGGTCTGTATTCTACATGGAGGTAAAGAGACTCCACCACTGTTTTTCGTTGGGCGTGAAGAGGTCAAATTTTATTCCTCCTCCGTCAATAGAGTGTTCCAGCTGTTCTGCAATATCTGCTTCGTGGGGAGGACGTCCTAACCGGTCGCCACCCCGGCGGTATTCATTCATGTGGTGATATTCAAACGTCAGTTTGGAATAATCAGAGGTTTTCAGGTAAGAACGAAACCCAATGGTTTGATTTTTCAGCTTGGGCACTTCTGTAAAACCATCCCCATCATGATCATATCAGGAGCGGTGTCGGTTCTGTCTGAAAATATAAAGTCCTGCTTTATGATTATCCGTAACCATGGAAGCATTCATGGTTGTATTGTTATCAAGATCACTACTTCCTCCGATGGAACTGATCGTATGCCCTAACGAACCACTATTCCGTACAGGTTCTTTGGTTATTATATTGATCGTACCTGCTATGGCAGAAGCTCCGAAAAGTACCGAGCCACCTCCCCGCATGACTTCTATCCGTTCCACCATATTGGCAGGAATCTGTTCCAGGCCATATACTCCCGAAAGTGCACTGAAAATAGGGCGTGAATCAATCAATATCTGTGTGTAGGGACCATCCAATCCATTAATCTTTACCTGTTGAAAGCCACAATTCTGACAGTTGGTCTCTACTCGTACGCCTGGTTGGAAATTAAGCCCCTGAGATAATGTAGAAGAGTTGGTATTTTCAAACATTTTAAAATCTACTACATGAACTAATGTAGAAGCCATCTTTCGTTTGGTCTCACTCCGATTGGCCGAGACCACGACACCTTCCAGCGAGATCATATCCTCTTTAATCTCAAAATCTTCTTCCAGAGTTATCCCGTTTCTCAATATTACGGTCCGCTGCTCTGTTTTATAACCGACTGCACTTATTTCCAGGATAAATTCCCCTTCCGGCAGGTTCTTCAGAAAATAATATCCGGTAGCATCGGTAGTAGTACCAATGGTTGTACCTTTAAGGGCTACTGAAATAAAGGGTAAATGCTCCCGGGTATATTTATCTAATACATGTCCTACAATATTGGCATCTGTCCGCTGTAACACAGGAACTTCGGCCGTTACCGCCCCTCTCATACCTATAAGAAGCAGTAACCCACATATATATCTTTTCATAAATAGGTTGTTTAAAAAATGAATAATAGAAAATCACCTTTCACCCTGTCTGCCACCGCAAACCAGTGCAAAAGTCAACAAATGAGTTTATGAAAATAGAAGAGGAGGAGCACGCGGAATAAGGTAGCCTTCCTAGTACCGGGTCTCCACTTGAACACAGGCAGGGACCGGTAAAGGAGTCTCCTGCAAAAGAAACGGGGTAAAAGAGAAAGAGGGAGAGATCGCCTGGTCGATCTCAATATTGGAAAGCGAATGAATTAACTGGAACTCTGCCTCCGTATGATGGTGTTCTCCGTCTTTATCAAACGGGTGAGAGTGGACGATGGCCACTCCATTAACAACATGCGAGTGAGTAAAGAGTGAAACAAAGGCTACGTACGACACAAAGAGTGCCGCAAGCCCGTATCTGATCGTATGGAGATAAGTTTGTTTCATCTGTTACCTGTCCGGATGACAAAAGTAGAGAATTATTCCGGATTACAGAATAGATTATCGTACCT
>JAJPZL010000152.1 GCA_021204375.1 Bacteroides sp. | reverse complement strand
CATATCTGGTTCTTCTCCGGGTCTGGAACGCAGATTATCCAGTAAAAGAGCAGCGTTTATCCGGGTACCTACTTTTTCGTCCGAAGAACTACGGTTCTTGTAGGAACTGCGGGCCCGGTACACTTCTACTTCTCTATGACCCTTTTCTATGGCACGCAGGCAGACCGCCCGGATGTAGTAGCGGTTGAATTCTGACTGGGCAATGAGCTGGGCGGCGTTGCGGGGAACTTTACGTATGCGGTCTTTATCGATCTCTCTTTTTTCCAGTAGTTTATTGTAGGTAAGATAATCTTTCAGCATTTTTTTCATCACCCTCCCGAAAGGCGGCACGCAGAAAGACAGGATAGTATATCCTGCCCTCTTCCGTGAGACGCTTGCTCAGATAGAGTTTCTCTCTTTCTACATCCAGGTCGACTTCAGCAATCATTTTATTGCGTATCTCGTCAGTGAGGTTCTTGAACTTAAATGCTGCCATACCGGTGGGTTCGGTTATTGTTTTGATAACAACTGAAAGATGGTTATGTTTACCGGACTACGGAGAAAGAAATTACAGATCCTTCTCCGGGAACAGCTCCTCCCACCACTCCGGCTAATCTTTTAACCACCTGGCAAACCAGGCATTGATCGCATGGTTCCATTTCATACGGCGGTCAAAACGGCGTATACCGTGATCTTCTCCGTTTACTTTAATAAAAGCTGTCTCTTTACCCAATATTTTCAGGGCCTGGAACATCTGGATACTCTTTCCTATCGGTACATTGGTATCGTCCGCCCCGTACAGGAAAAGAAGGGGCGTATGGATCTTATCGGCACTGAAAAGAGGGCTCTGTTCTACATAGAGTTCCGGATTATTCCAGGGATAACTATCGGCGGCGGCCACCTGGTTATAACCGAATCCCCAGTACCCTTCTCCCCAGTAACTGACAATGTTGCTGATACCGGCGTGGGAAACAGCTGCTGCGAAAAGATCGGTATGGATTTGCAGGTATTGGGTCATAAAATCACCGTAAGAGGCTCCGATACAACCCACACGCTCCTTGTCGATGAACGGATGTTCTTCGATAAACTGAGTGGTTCCGGTGATAATATCTTCTGCCGTTCTTTTCCTCCAGGCATTGACATGGCTGGAAGAGAACTCCTGCCCGAACCCGATGGTGCCGCTGGGTTGCAATACATAGACTATGTAACCCTGGGCGGCCAGTGCCTGCATGGAATAGGGATGGTTCAGGGTTCTTCCGGTAGGGCTGGTACCTCCGTAGTAGTAGACGATCAACGGATATTGCTGCCCGGGATCAAATCCGGGAGGCAGGTAGTAGCGTCTGGTAATGGTTGTACCATCATCCGATACAAAATTCCACTCTTGGACCTCCGCGAGCCGGATATTCTCCGACCGCTCCGCAGAGGGATCGCTCAGGCAGAGGAATCGCTGTTTTTTCAGGTCCAGTACATGGAGACGGGTATAGTTACTGACTCCCTCTCCCTGGTAGAGTAATTTATCGGAATCTCCTCGTAAGGAGACTGCATGAATATACTCCTCCCGGGTGGATAACTGTTCGAATGTTCCTTTGTCGGGATCAAGCCGGTAGAGGTTTTTATAATCCCTCTCTTCAGCCAGCAGATAGATGTAGTTATCCGTATGCTACTGGCTCAAGCTGACACTGGGATCGAAGCTACGGGTGAGGGCTTTTACCTCGCGGGTAGCTATATCCATCAGGAAGAGTTGACGGTCGTAAGTATTGGAGATAGCACCCGATGGTAGATGAAGCCCGATCTCCCCGAAGGCTTCGGCAGCTCCGGAGATCAGTAATCTCTTTCCGTCGGGAGAGAACCGTGCCGTACCGGTAAACCGGTTATCCCTCCAGAGCGTATCTACCTCTAATGTTTCCATATCCATTTGATAGAGTGAATTAGAGGTATACGGGCGTTTAGTATAGTCTGTTTGTGAGTTGGTAAAGAGAATAGAACGTCCGTCCGGACTTACATCCTGGAGCGTAGTATTGCGGTAACCGTAGGTAAGCGGTTGCAGTATACCGGTAGAAAGATCGTATTTATGGAGCAGGTAGCGGGTTCTCCATCCGGCTATCCTGTCGTTCATATTCAATACCTGCTGCACTTCCGCATCCTCTTTGGGCCCCTCTTCCGGAACACTGCATACCAGGTAAGACTCTTCCCGGGAGAAGGTCAAAGATTCCTTGGGCAGATTTTCCGCTATGGTCTCCTCCTGCAAAGTGACCGGATCCAGGGTGATCAGTCTTTTATTTCCGTCTCTTTCCACGGTATAGTATAACAGGGTACTGGCAGGTATCCACGCAACCCCGCTCCTGGCCCCGGTAAATCCAGTGATCAACCGGCCCGTATCCGTATAGACCAGGTGGGTATAAGAGAGGCTACTCCCTTTATCGGATACATCTGAATAGTGGATCAGGGTAAAACGGCCGTCGGCAGAGATAGAGGCTCCCGTTACAGAGCGTCCGGTCATCATGGCCGTAAAGTTGTAGGGTTTATCAGAAGTAAGGGTTGGGATAGCCTTACCGGATTTATTGCTATACGGCAGGTGAAGCTCATTGGAGAGGGTATCTGCTTTTTCATTCAGGTATTTAATGGAAACCTCATACAGGTGGACAGGCAACAGGATCAGTTCCAGTTCCGTATCCTTTACCCCGGTGCTCTTCTTCTCTTTCTTCACTTCGCCGTTCACATAGACCGAGAACATTCCGGAAGCTGTTATTTTCAGCGTTCCTTTGGTAAAACGATCCGCCTCTAAACGGAAAGAGAAGAGTTGTAGGGCATATTCACTTCCGGAAACCGGGATCTCAAAGACTCCGGAATCTCCTTCGAGAATGGTTTCGCTCTTTTCAGCCAGCTCTAATTTTACGGAAGTACCCAGAAGTTTTTTTCATCAAACTTCTCTCCCTTTACATTCACACTGTCACTCAAAAAAAGGAAGATTTACCGGGAAAGGGCCGGCATACCGTACCCGCGGAACCGGAAGTTCGGATGCATACAAAGAG
>JAJPZL010000333.1:313-17534 GCA_021204375.1 Bacteroides sp. | reverse complement strand
TAATATATCCGATTCTCTACTTTCAGAAAGCTCACAACCCTTACATTTGTTCTGTTTTTAATGAGGCCTGTATGACTTCAACAGGAAAAACACTTTTAATTTTGTACTATGAGAAGAAATATACTACTATTTTGGTTCTTTTTTTTCTTTTACCTGCCATGGGAAAAGAGTGGAGAGCCTGGTGGATCAGTACGGATGTATGTCAAAGCGAACCGAATACCTGGTTGAGTTATCGTAAAACGGTGGAGATAGAGAAGGTGCCGGATACTGTCCTTACCTCTATTGCTGCAGACAGTAAATACTGGCTTTGGATCAACAACCGGCTTGTTGTATTTGAGGGCGGGCTTAAGCGGGGACCTAACCCGGCGGATACTTATTATGATGAGGTGGATATAGCTCCTTACCTGGAAAAAGGAAAAAATACAATCGCTGTTCTGGTATGGTATTTTGGTAAACAGGGTTTTTCGCACAACAGTAGTGGAAAGGCAGCTCTTCTCTTTGATTGCCAGACTCCGGAGGTGGAAATTCTCAGTGATCATAGCTGGCGTTGTATGATACATCCTGCTTATAGTACAGCTCCTGACCCGAAGCCTAATTACCGGCTTTCGGAATCCAGTCTTTTATTTGATGCCCGGAGAGATCCGGAAGGGTGGTACCGGCCGGGATTTAATGAACACTCCATGCCGGGTGCTTCTGCTTTACAGAAGGCCGGGGAGGCTCCCTGGAATCAATTGGTAAAGAGACCCACTCCACTGTGGAAGGATTCAGGGCTGAAAGAGTATGAGAAGGTATACCGTAACGGTGATACGCTGGTCTGTGAACTTCCTTATAACGCACAGGTAACACTTTACCTGAAAGTAGAGTCTCCTGCCGGAAAAAAGGCAGTAGTCGCTACGGATAACTATTTTTATTACAATGGGAATACGGAGAATATACGGTCGGAATATATCACCCGGGAGGGTGTACAGGAGTATGAGAGTTATGGCTGGATGAACGGACATAAAGTCTATTATCTTTTACCCGGTGAGGTAAAGGTTTTCTCGCTTCTTTATCGGGAAACGGGCTATGATACGGAGTTTTCCGGCTCTTTTACCTCTTCCGATCCCCTTTTCAATCAATTGTGGGAAAAATCGGCAAGAACCTTGTATGTGACTATGCGGGATACCTATATGGATTGTCCGGAACGGGAACGGACTCAATGGGCAGGCGATGCGGTTAATCAGGCCGGGGAGGCTTTTTATGCTCTTTCCCCCTCCAGCCACTTACTGACTCGTAAATGGATCCGTGAACTGATTGGCTGGCAGAAACAAGATGGTGTGATCTATGCTCCTGTTCCTGCCGGTAACTGGTATACCGAATTACCGGGACAGACCCTGGCGGTCCTGGGATATTACGGGATCTGGAACTATTATATGCACACCGGCGATAAAGAGACGCTGGTTGCAACATATCCGGCTGTAAAAAAGTACCTGGATCTCTGGTCAACAGATGTATAGGGATTGGTCCGTTTCCGGGAAGTCGGTTGGTTGTGGGGAGATTGGGGAGATAACCGGGATATACATCCCTTAATAAATGCGTGGTATTATCTGGCTTTGCAGGGTGCTTTTTACATGGCTACGGAGTTGGGGAATGAAGCAGATGCCCTGGAGTATGTAAAAAGGATGACCCGGCTCAAGATAGGTTTCAATAGCTGTTTCTGGACAGGGAATGCTTACCGGGATCCTCATTACCGGGAAGAAACCGATGACCGGGTACAAGCTCTGGCAGTAGTTTCCGGCCTGGCTGATACAGAGAAGTACAGGAAGCTGCAAACGCTCTTCAGGACTCAGCTGCATGCCAGTACTTATATGGAAAATATGTTTTTGAGGCGATGATGAAGATGGGGCTGGAAGAGGAGGCGATGCAGCGGCACCGGCGCCGTATGGAAGGAATGGTTACTTATCCGGGATTCTCCATGCTGTTTGAGCATTGGAACATCGGTGTGGAGGGATTTAAAGGAGGTTCTGTGAACCACTCCTGGACAGGGGGAGGATTAACCGTACTCTCTCAGTATGTGTGTGGGGTCTCTCCGTTGAAACCAGGGTATGAAGCGGTTACCGTATTACCACAACCGGGTGATCTGGAAAAGGCCTCGGCGGTAGTAGCTTCTGTAAAAGGCAGGATAGAGACCTCTTTTGTCAACGAAAAAGATCTTTTCGTATTACAGGTAACGCTTCCCCCGGATACGGAGGGGGTGATCGGAGTGCCCGGAAAAAGAGTGAAAGAGATAGCGGTGAACGGGCATACGGTATGGAAAAAAGGTAAGTTTGTGGAAAATCCTGTTTGCAGCCTTTCGGAAGAGAGAGGAGAATCACATATAAAATTTGAAGTATCATCTGGTAACTATCAGGTGATAGCCGTGAAATAGTAAACGATCCTGATACAATGAAAATTTATTCTTGATTGCATGTATATTGTTCTGCCTGGCTTTCCCGGCGAAAGCACTCGAAGTGATAGAGGTACGGTGTGAAAACCAGTTACAACCTTTAGGCCTGGAAACCAGACAGCCTCGTTTTTCCTGGAAAATAAATTCGGCAGAACGGGGAGTGTATCAGACGGAGTACCGTTTATTGGTCTCTGATAACCTGAACGATCTTAACCGGCACAGGGGAAACATGTGGGATAGCGGTTGGATCTCTTCTGCCACTTCTCTGCATCTGCTTTATGAGGGAAAACCGTTGGCATCTGCCGGTAAATATTACTGGAAGGTAAAAGTAAGGGATAACAAGCAGGAGAAGTCTTCGTGGTCGGCACCTGCTCTCTTTGGTATAGGCTTACCTGACCAGGAAGATTGGTTTCCTGCAAAATGGATCGCTATGGAGCGGGTGGATTCGCAGGACCGCATTGTTCCGGGATATCAGTTGGCAGGGAACCAGGTCACTCCTCTCGCCCAGGAACCTCTTATGCCACAATTCCGTAACTCTTTTGAAATTGCAAAGAAAGTAAAGTCTGCTACTGCTTTTATTTGCGGACTGGGACATTTTGAAATGAGTGTGAACGGAGAGAGTGTAGGAGATAATTTCCTGGAACCGGCATGGAGTAACTATGATAAAGTCTCTTATTATGTAACCTATGATATTACTGATCTACTCAGAAGAGGAGAGAATGTGGTGGGAGTAAGGTTGGGAAATGGATTTTTACATATTCCCCGGGACTCTACCCGCTATCGCAAACTGCTGACAACTTTTTCTTATCCAAAGATGATCTGTAAGATAAGAGTTATCTATACAGATGGTTCCTGCAGCGATATTGTAAGTAATAAGGAGTGGAAAGTCACTTCCAGTCTCCTTACCTACAGCAGTATCTACGGAGGAGAAGATTTTGATACCGGAAAGGAACAGCCGGGCTGGGATCGTCCGGGTTTCTCCGATAGTGCCTGGCAAAAAGCAATTGAGACTGTTCCGGCCGGTAAGCTTACTTCCCAGCTTTCTCCGCCTATGAAAGTAATGGAACGACTCCCGGTAAAATCCATTGAGCAGACTCAGCCCGGAGTTTATATCTATGATTTCGGACAAAATGCTTCTGCTATTGTCGCTTTAAAGGTAAAGGGCAGGCAAGGAAAAAAAGTAGTGATGCGTCCCGGCGAATATCTCACTCCGGAAGGAAGGGTGAACCAGAATAACAGTGGTTATAATTACTGGTTCTCCTATACACCGGCAGGAGAGAGTACTGAAAGCTGGAAACCTGCTTTCTCCTATTACGGTTTTCGGTATATACAGGTGGAAGGAGCGGTTCCGGAGGGTGAACCCAATCCGGATGATCTTCCTGTGATTGAAGAGCTTACCTCTCTTCATGTACGCAATGCTTCGGAAAGAGTAGGAGAATTCTCCTGTTCCAGCCCTCTCTTTAATGATATTTATTCGTTGATCGACTGGTCTGTACGCAGTAATATGGCCAGTGTGCTTACGGATTGTCCGCACCGTGAAAAACTGGGATGGCTGGAGGTGGCTCATTTAATGGGTCATTCTATAGCATACGGATATGACATTAAACAGATGTATACCCAAACCCTGGTTAATATGAAAAATTCCCAGTATGAGAATGGACTTATTCCGAGCACAGCCCCGGAGTTCGCCCATTTTCCGGGAGATTTTCACGATTCGCCGGAATGGGGTAGTGCAGCCATTATTCTTCCCTGGTTCTTATATCAATGGTATGGAGATGCGTCGGTGATCGCTGACTATTATACGATGATGGAAAAATATATAAATTATCTACACTCCCGTACCGATAATCATATTCTCTATCATGGATTAGGCGACTAGTATGACCTGGGGCCTGCTCATCCGGGATACAACCAGTTAACAGTGCGGAGGCTTACCCCTACTGCCATTTACTATTACGATCTAAGTATTATGGCACGCTGTGCCCTGTTATTGGGCAATGAAGAGGAGGCCCGGTATTATGAAGAACTGGCTGATGAGGTAAAGAAAGCATTTAATGAAAAATTCTTTGACAGGGAGAAAGGATATTATGACCGGGGGAGCCAGACGGCTAATGCCATGCCTCTCTATCTGGGCATCGTAGAACCGGAATACCGGGAACAAGTACTCGGACAGATCATACAGAATATCCGTGAACAGGATAACAGTATTACTTCAGGAGATATCGGGTTCAGCTATCTTTTGCGGATACTGAAAAGGGAAAATGCCTCAGAAGTAATTTTTGATATGAATAACCAGACTCATAAACCAGGGTACGGTTACCAGTTGATGCAGGGAGCTACCTCGCTTACGGAATCCTGGACTGCTTTACAAACTGCCTCTCATAATCATTGTATGCTGGGACATCTTCTGGAGTGGTTTTATAGTGGGCTGGGTGGGATAAAAGCCGATCCTGGTGCTCTGGCATATAAACGTTTTATGATCCGTCCCGATCTGGTAGGGGATATTACTTCTACCAGAGTAACCTTTGAATCGCCCTACGGTAAAATATTCCATGAGTGGGAAAGGGGAGAGAACGGTTATAAGTCTCATATTACCATACCTGCTAATACTACGGCAGTGATCTGCTTTCCGGAGGCACCTCGGGAGTGTATTACGGAGAACGGGGGCCCTGTCGGTTACAACCCCTCTGTGACTTATCTGTGTACAGATGGAAAATATATAATGTATAAAACCGGTTCTGGTACATACTGTTTTGAAGTGAGAAAACCCTGAAAAATCAATAAAACGAAAAAACATGAAGAAGTATTTTTTATTAGTAGTCTGCCAGTTCACGCTGTTGAGCGGATGGGCCCAGTACGAGAGTTATAAACTTGACTGGCAAAAAATATCCGAAGAGAACCATTACAACCGGGAACCTGACTGGCTGAAGGATGCGAAATTTGGTATCTACCTGCACTGGGGAGTCTATTCTGTTCCTGCTTATTCGTATGAGTGGTATTCATGCCACATATTCATGGATACCCGGAAAGAGTATCATCACCACGTAAAAACCTATGGTGATCCCCGGGAGTTCGGGTACGACTCTTTTATCCCGATGTTTACTGCTGAACATTTCAATGCACGTGAGTGGGCCGATCTTTTCTACCGGGCAGGAGCCAGATTTGCCGGACAGGTTGCAGAACATCACGACGAATTTGCTATGTGGGATAGTAAAATTACTCCCTGGAATGCAGCCTTAATGGGTCCCAAAAGAGATGTCCTGGGTGAGTTAAGTACCGAAATAAAAAGCCACGGTATGAAGTTTTTATCCACTTTTCACTATGCACGGTGGTTTTAACGCTATAAAAATGAAAAAATATTCCTGAGAAACTTGATTTCTGGGACCTGTACGACAGTCACTTTCCCTATGTAGAAGGAATGCCTACTACTTCCGACAATCCGATGCTCCGGTTACTCTATGGAAATGTTACCGAAGAGGAGTATTACGACCCTATCTGGTTTGGAAAGCTAAAAGAGGTAATTGATAATTATAGTCCTGATATTATCTATTTTGACTCCTGGTTAGATCAGATCCCCGAAGAGTATCTTTATAAATTTACCAGGTACTATATAGAAGAGTCCCGTAAACAAGGGAAAGAGGTGGCTATTTACCGTAAACAAGGCGATCTTCCTTTGAATGTAAGCATGGAGAACCTGGAAAAATCATGGAAACAGGAGATGGAGCCCCGCCTGTGGACTACCGAAGAGACGATCAGTACAGATAGCTGGTGCTATACCGAAGATATGGAACTTAGGAAAGCAAAAGATCTGATCGATATCCTGATTGATGTAGTGAGTAAGAACGGAGTCTTTATGTTGAATGTCTCTCCCCGGGCCGATGGAGTGATACCGGTAGAGCAACAGGAGATCCTCCTCTCTATCGGCGACTGGCTGAAAGTAAATGGAGAAGCTATTTACGGTATCCGTCCGTGGTATGTATACGGGGAGGGGCCTACTTCACAACCCGAAGGAGACTTTGAGAACCATAAGGCTTTTCTGAAAATAAGATATAATTACCAGGATATCCGCTATACCACCAAAGGGAAAGATATTTATGCTATTACCATGGGAGTTCCTCAGGAGAACGAAGTCGTTGTGTTCCGGGGATTTGCCAAAGATAAAATTCCCCGGGATGTAGTCGTTCAAAATGTGACAGTATTAGGTAGTAATCAACAGATAAGCTGGGATTACGGTGACGAAGGACTTCGTGTTACTACGCCCATACTTGCAGGATACCATGCTGTTGTATTTAAAATAGAATGCGAATAGAACAATAGAGCGGTATTTTATGACTGACCTTTAGAAAGAGACCAAAGAATAGATCGTTTTTTACTGGAAAATTTAAAAACTGTGTGAATCTTTTTCATGGCAGCAGGATGGAGGTATGTACTTGTTTGATAAGGGATGTCCATCCGGTAATCCTCCATACCGGAGCCTCCTTTCAGGAATAAAGGGTCACTTTAATAAGAAGAGAGTTTTATATACAGCCTTGATTTAGTAATTAATTTTAAAATTTGAAAAACATGAAAAACATTTTGGTGATTTTTATGCTTTCCGGCTTTTTGCCTTATTATGCTTCTGCATATCAACCCAGGGCCGGAATAGCAGGATCTTCGGAAAGTAGGGAAATTTTGCAACATGTAAAAGAGATCACCGGAGTCGTTCTGGATGAGTACGATGAGCCTATTGCCGGAGCTACCATTATCGTTCAGACCTCTACCCGGGGATGTATTACAGATGTAGACGGGAAGTTTAACCTCAGTGTATCTCCCGGAGATGTGTTGCTGGTCAATTTCCTGGGTTATCAGACTGCGGAAGTCAAAGTGACTGCTATCAATTTTTATACAGTCCGGATGGTGCCTCAGGTAGATGAACTGGACGAGTTAACAGTAGTCGCTTTTGCCAAACAGAAAAAAGAGAGTGTGATCAGCTCAGTAACTACGGTCAAGCCCACCGAACTCCGGGCTCCTACCAGTAACCTTACTACCGCCCTGGCAGGAAGAATGTCGGGAGTCATTGCTTATCAAACCAGTGGAGAGCCGGGAAATAATAATGCAAACTTCTTTATCCGTGGAGTGACAACTTTTGGCTATAAAAAAGACCCCTTATCCTTATAGACAATATAGAGTTGACCTCCGACGATCTGGCACGGCTGAATGTAGATGACATAGCCAGCTTCTCCATTATGAAGGATGCTACGGCAACTGCTTTGTACGGAGCCCGGGGAGCTAACGGAGTGATCCTTGTTACTACCAAAGAGGGAAAGGAGGGTAAGGCAAAGGTCTCCTTCCGGGTAGAGAATTCCTTCTCCACTCCTACAAAAATGATTGAACTGGCCGACCCCATTACCGCTATACGCCTGGAAAATGAGGCAGTAAGGACCCGTAATCCGCTGGGAGTCATTCCTCATTCCGATTATAAAATTAAGAATACCATAGAAGGTATAAATCCGTATCTCTTTCCTGCTGTAGATTGGTACGACGAGTTGTTTAATAAAGTGGCTATTAATCAGCGCGCTAATTTAAGTGTAAGTTGAGGAGGTAGCGTTGCCCATTATTACGTAGCGGCTTCCTATAATAAAGATAACGGAGTGATGAAGGTAGATAAGCGGAATAACTTCAATAACAATATTGATCTGCAGAAGTTCTCGGTACGTTCCAATATAAACATAAACTTAACCAATAGTACAGAAGCTACTATCCGGTTCCAGAGTAATTTTGACGATTATACCGGACCTCTGGATGGAGGGAATGAGTTATTTACCAAGGTAATGCGTACTAGTTCGGTAATGTTCCCCAAGTATTATCCCTCCCCGGGAAATTCTACTTCTCATATCCGGTTCGGGAACTATACGGGAGGAAGGTACATCAACCCCTATGCGGATATGGTAAAAGGATACAGAACCTATAGTCGTACTTTAGTACTGGCTCAGGGAGAGCTTAAACAAAAGCTCGATTTTATTACAAAAGGATTAAATGCCTATGGATTGATCAGCACCACCCGGTATGTCTATTCGGATGCTCATCGTAACTATAATCCTTTCTATTATATGGTTACCGGTTATGACCCGGATACCGATACCTACAGTTTATGGCCTTTGAACGAAGGGCAGGGAACAGAATATCTCAACTACCGGACAGAGGCAAAAGATGTAATCACTACGAATTATGTCGAGTTATCTGCCAGTTATAACCGGGAATTTAATAACCACGGTGTCAGTGGTATGTTGGTTTATACGTTGCGAAATGAGAATCGTCTTATCTCCAAAGAGGATGACCTGCAAAAATCTTTGCCTTATAGAAGCCAGGGATTATCCGGGTGTTTTACCTATGCGTATGCCAATAGATATTTTACGGAATTCAATTTTGGCTATAATGGTTCGGAGCGTTTCTCCAAAAATGAACGTTACGGTTTTTCCCCTCCATTGGAGTAGGATATATTATCTCTAATGAAGCGTTCTGGGAACCGCTGGAAGATAAGATCAGCAAGCTAAAGTTCAAAGCGACTTACGGGCTGGTGGGGAATGACGCCATCGGAAAGGCGGAAGACCGGTTCTTCTATATGTCTAATATCAATATGAATGAAGACAGGGACAGAACCTCCTCTTTTGGAAAAGATTTTGGTCAAAATTACAACGGTATTACAATAACCCGGTATGCCAATGAGCTGATCACCTGGGAAAAATCAAGAAAACTCAATGTAGGGGTTGAACTGAATCTGTTTAATAGCCTGGAGATACAGGCAGACTATTTTTACGAAAAGAGAACAGATATTCTGATGGAACGCAGCCATATTCCCTCTACAATAGGGTTACAGGCGCAGGTGGCAGCTAATTTAAGAGAAGCTTCCGGAAGAGGGGTCGACTTCTCTGTGGATTACTCCCACTCTTTCAGTAAAGATCTCTGGTTGCAGGGACGTGTTAACTACACCTATGCGGTCAGTAAATACCTGAAGGTTGAAGAACCCGATTATGGGGCAGAAGGTACTCCGTGGAGATACCTTAAAGAGTTGAGTTTGGCTCAGAAAAGGGGATACATTGCCGAAAGACTATTTATTGATGAGGCAGATGTTGCCAACTCTCCTGTTCAGAATTTCGGAGGAGGCCAGGTGATGGCCGGCGACATCAAATACAAGAATATTGACGGAGATGGTGTCATTACAGAGGCAGATATGGTTCCTATCGGTTATCCCGAGAATACCCCGGAAATATCCTATGGCTTCGGTCTTTCCGGAGGCTATAAGAACTTTGACATATCTCTCTTCTTCCAGGGTAATGCCCGCTCTTCCTTCTGGCTCAACCTGGATCATATCACTCCTTTTGTCGATACAGATGAGAATAGAGAGATTGACTCCTCCAATGCCTTGTTAAAGAGGATTGCAGATAGTCACTGGTCGGAAGCCAACCGGGATATATATGCGTTCTGGCTGCGTCTGGCAAATTATAAGTCTGCCAATAACAGTCAGGTGAGTACCTAGTGGATGCAGAACGGAGGATTCCTGCGTTTAAAGTCTGTTGAAGTGGGCTATTCCCTGCCCCAAAAGATCGCCAAAAAATGTAAGGTCGACCTGATCCGGATCTATGCGAACGGTACTAATCTCATTACATTCAGTAAATTCAAATTATGGGATCCCGAAATGGGAGATAATGGTTTGAAATACCCCATTCAGCAGGTATACAATATCGGTTTAAATGTTAACTTTTAAATGAGAAGCCATGAAAAGTAAAAAGATCATAATCTATTGCCTGAGTATCCTTTTTTTCAGGCAACCTGTTTTACTCCTGCGATTACCTGGATGTTGTTCCGGACAATGTGGCAACCCTGGATATGGTTTTTAATAACCGTGTTACAGCCGAACAATATCTGGCTACCTATTACAGCTATGTACCCCTCTATGGAGCACAGGCCCACAACCCCGGTATAGAAGCAGGGGGAGAGTTCTGGTTCTATACTTTTGCCGACAGCTGGTTCGGGAACGACCAGTCGTTTGGTATTGCCAACGGTATGCAGAATGCCAACAAACCCCTGAATAATTATTGGGACGGAGAAGGGGCCTATCCACTCTTCCGGGCCATCCGCGATTGCAATATATTTATTGAAAATGCATCAGACCGTTCCTGGGTGACCGACCTGGAAGAGATCGAAAGAAGGCGTTGGATCGCAGAAGGAAAGATGCTGAAAGCCTTTTTCCATTTCTATCTCTTTCAGCTTTATGGCCCTATTCCGGTCATTGATGAGAATCTTCCCATCTCTGCCAACGAACAGGAGGTACGTGTTACCCGCCAAAAGGTGGATGAAGTGGTCGATTATATTGTTGAATTACTGGAGGAAGCCACTCCTGACCTGCCTGTCAGGATTCAAAAAGAGGCCACAGAACTGGGCCGTTTTACCCAACTGGCTGCGTTGGGGCTCAAGGCTAAAGTGCTTCTGCTGGCTGCCAGTCCCCTGTTCAATGGAAATACGGATTATGCCGCCTTCAGGGATCACGACGGTCAACCCTTTTTTAACCAGACATACGATCCCGGAAAGTGGAAAAAAGCTGCGGATGCCGCCCAGGAAGCTATAGCGGTTTCACTTTCGGCAGGGCACGCTCTGTACGATTTCCGGGCTTATAACCCCGTGATCCTCAATGACAGCCTGGGAGTATCCATGAATATCCGGGGAGTGGTATCCGACCGCTTTAACAGAGAGCTGATCATGGGGGTAGAAAAAGGCCATACTACTGACCTCCAACAATTAGCCCAGGCAAGGCTGGAAAACTTTCATCTCACTCAACAACAAAATGTAAAGAGTCTGCTGGCCGTTACGTTCGATGTAGTAGAAAGCTTTTATACAGACAACGGAGTACCGATGGAGGAAGATAAAGAGTGGGTGGAGTCCGGTATGTATGAGAATCGGTATTCCACTAAAGTGGCTGAGCATGAGCATTGTTATTTTATCAAGGAGAATTACGAAACAGCCCTTATGCATTACAACCGCGAACCCCGCTTTTACGGTTCTATTGCTTTTGACGGTTCCAGCTAGTACGGAAGCGGAAGGATCGATATGGAAAATATGCTCTATCTGGAGGCTAAGAAGGATCAGTTAGGCGATAAAAGATTGCAGAGACTCTATTCTATAACCGGTTACTGGCCTAAGAAACTGGTTTGCTACGAAAACATTATTGACAATACCTCTATCATGATCAAAGAGTATCCTTTCCCTATTATCCGGTTAGCCGATCTCTATCTAATGTACGCCGAGGCACTGAACGAATCTTTAAACGATGGAGAAGCAGTGCCGCCGGCTGTGTATGAATCTCTGGATCTTATCCGGAAACGTTCCGGGCTGGAAGGGGTTAAAGAGTACTGGCAAAAATATTCCATCAATCCTACCAAACCCGATACCAAGGAGGGAATGCGTGAGATCATACGCCGGGAGCGAAGCATCGAACTGGCACTCGAAACCCATCGCTTCTTTGATATCCGCCGGTGGAAACTGGGCTTGTCGGCCTTTAATACCACCCTTACCGGATGGAGTATCAATGAAAGTGAAACGCAGGGCTATTATCAGCTTTATCCCATTGGCTATATGAGGTTCACTCAGAAAGATTATTTATGGCCTATCAAAAAGCAGAACATGATTGTAAACCCACAATTAATTCAAAATCCAGGTTGGTAAAAAACAGTAATTATGAAAAAATAATAGTTATAACAGTTGCGCTCTTTGCTCTTTTTACAGGATGTAAAGAAGAAAATTTTCGGGTTCCCTACGGTCCCGATAACGGTCTGGCTCCCGGTAAGATCGAGTTTCTGGAGTATGAATCCACTCCCGGAGGGGCCATTGTTAAATACAGATCTCCGGACGATGAAGACCTGTTATATGTAAAAGCCGTTTATACCCTCACTTCCGGAAGATTGATGGAGGCTAAAGCCTCTATCTATGATAACTAGATTGAGATAGTAGGCTATAACGATACAGAGGAAAAAGAAATCATTTTCTCCACCGTAGACCGGTATGAGAACGAGGGAGAGCCGGTTACCGTAAAAATACAACCCGGTGTTTCAGCACTCACTACTGCGTTTCATACCATTTCTATCAATGAAGCCTTCGGAGTGGCTACCATCAGCCTGCAGAATGAAGACCGGGGTAACCTGATCATCAGTGTCCTTACTCCCGATTCGATCGGGCAGATGGAGGTCATTGCAGAGAGTTATACCTCCCTGCGGAATATTCATTTTGCTGTCCGGGGATATGGACCGGAGAGACGTGCCTTCGGAGTCTGCCTGAGAGATCGCTGGGATAACCTGACAGATACTATTTATCAGGAACTCATTCCCTGGGAAGAGCACGAACTCGATAAGGCAAATTTCAGGGAGGTTGTACTGGAGACCGATATCCGCCTGAACGCGTGGGGCTTCTCCATGGCCCATATCTGGAACAATGAATATGGATGGGGACTTAACGATATGTGTCACAGTGAAGATTTCCCCGCTTATCCCGTCTGGTTTACTTTTGACCTCGGAGTAACAGCCTAGTTAAGCCGTTATATGTACTGGCAGCGGCTTCAGGAAGGATCTTTCTACCGCCATGGCAATATGAAAGAGTGGGAAGTATACGGAAGAGCCGATATTCCGCCGGCAAACGACACGTGGGAGGGATGGACACTTCTGCGCAAATGCGAATTTTTCAAGCCTTCGGGGCTTCCGCCGGGCGAAGGCTCTTTTACCCAGGAAGATATAGATTATGCCGTCAAAGGTGAAGAGTTTGAGTTCCCTTCGGATATTCCACCTGTCAGGTATATACGCTTCAAAGTATTAGGGTCTTTTGACGATATCCATACCATACATTTTTCTGAGATATCTTTCTTTGGTCAGATCGTAGAGGAAATGACTTATAAATATGAAAACAGTAAAAACAATAATGATTCTGTTGTGTCTGGCCGCACTGGGTGCATGCGGAGATATGATCGAGAATATACGTTCCTATTTAGATAAGGGCGAAACCATCTATGTGGGTAAAGTAGACTCTCTTCACACCTTACTGGGGTATAACCGTATTATGCTGGTGGGATATCTGCCTTATGGTATGAACCAGGCGAGTTATAGTATAACCGTTACAGATCCGGAAGGAGTGAACCAGGTTTATGAGAACAGCGTTTCCAGGGTTAATCTGACAGATACCCTGGAGATACTCTTTGAGGATCTGAAAGAGGGACAGTATAGTTTTGATATAACGATGTATGATAGATACGGGAACTCTTCCTTGACGGTTACTACCGATGGATATGCCTATGGAGATTTCTACCAGTCTACCCTGCTTAACCGCAGGATTGAACGGGTTGAAAAGATAGAAGAGGGTGTTCGTATTACCTGGAGGGCTATGGAAGGAGCCCTCTATACGGAAGTCAGCTATCTGAATAAAGAGGAGAAGCTTATCTCTGTGGAGGTGGAAAATAAAGAAAATAGTACAGTCATAGAGGATTATAAACCGGGCAGCCTGTTTACCTGGCGAAGTGCTTATGTACCGGTTAAACTCTCGGTCCTGGATATTTTTTATGCGACAACCGGTGAAATGTATTTTCCTGAATAACCGAAACTCCCTGTAACAACTGGCCGGATCTCTATCCGGCCAGTTCTACCACTTCCAGATCCTTGAACTCGCCGTTCTCAATGGTAAAACGTACCAGTTTACGTACTTTATGGAAACCATATACACCGGCAGCTCCCGGATTGATATGGAGCATCCGCAATGTTTTATCATATTTGACTTTTAAAATATGGGAATGCCCGCTGATAAAGAGTTGCGGAGGGCACACCATCAGGCTGCTTTGGATCGAAGGATCATATTTTCCCGGATAGCCGCCGATGTGTTTGATCAGTATCTCAGCTCCTTCCAGGGTAAAGCGGTTTACCTGCGGAAATACCCGCCTGATCTCCTGGCCATCTATATTACCATAGACAGCCCGGAAGGAACGGAACGCCGCCAGCCTGTTAGCTACTTCCAGAGAGCCGATATCACCGGCATGCCATATTTCGTCACAGTTTTCAAAATATTCTAAGTATTTATCATCCCAGTATCCGTGGGTGTCCGATAAAAGTCCGATCCTTTTCATTCTTTCCTTTTTACGTGATACAAATGTAGTACATTTTGCGAAAGTTTGAAGAAGAGCTTTTTCAATTCCTGCAAAAAAATGTATATTTACCGCAAATTTATACTCTATGGAAGGCAACTATAGCTACTTTAAACGCGATATAAGCTGGCTCTCATTCAACTACAGGGTATTACTGGAGGCGGATGATGATACTTTACCTCTGTATGAACGGATCAGATTTATCTCCATCTACTCTTCCAACCTCGAAGAGTTCTATAAGATACGGGTGGCAGAGCATAAAGCAGCGCTCTCCGGAACCCACAAAAGCGAGGAAGATCTGCAGGCCACCCGGGAGGTACTGGAGCAGATCACCCGGGAGGTGAACGGGCAACTGGAAAAGCGTGTGGATATCTATGAAAATAAGATCCTTCCGGCACTCCGGGAGAATGGGATCATTTTTTACCAGAGCAGCCAGGTAGAGTCTTTCCATACGGAGTATATACGCAGCTTTTTCCGGGAAGAGACTTTTCCTTATCTACAGCCGGTCCTTATTACCAAAGGTGATACGCTGACTTTCCTGCGGGATAACCGCCTTTATCTGGCTGTAAGAATACTCCGTAAAAGTGCCTCTCCGAACGCTCCGGATCGTGTTCAGTACTTTGTTCTAAAACTTCCCTATAGTAAAGTTCCCCGTTTTATTGAACTCCCGGCCCATAATGGCTATCATTACCTGATGTTCCTGGAAGATATTATCAAAGCCAATCTCGGAATGATGTTTCCCGGGTATGAAATGGATTGTGCCTACTGCATCAAGATCTCCCGGGATGCAGATATCCTGATCGACGAAGAGATTGCCGGCGATATTGTAGAGCAGGTTAAGAAGAAGGTAAAGAGACGCAAGATCGGTGCCGTATGCCGGTTTGTCTATGACCGGGAGATGCCGGAGGATTTTCTGGATTACTTAGTGGATCTCTTTGGCATTGACCGGAATGAACTGGTTGCCGGGGATAAACACCTCAACCTGGAAGACCTGGTCCATCTTCCGGACCCGGCCGGACGTTTGATCGTACCCCACGGTCTTACTCCACTCAGGTTAACCTGCCTCAATAAGAGAGAATCTGTTTTTGACTACATACACAGCCGTGACCTGTTGCTCCATTTTCTCTATCACTCTTTTGAACACTTTATCCATTTTCTTTACGAGGCGGTACACGATCCGATGACCCGTGAAATAATGATCACCCAATACCGGGTAGCACAGAATTCGGCGGTTATCCATACCCTGATCGCTGCGGCGCAGAACGGTAAAAAAGTAACTGTCTTTGTAGAACTAAAAGCCCGGTTTGACGAGGAGAATAACCTGGCCACAGCGGAGATGATGAAAAATGCCGGTATACATATCATCTATAGTCTGCCGGGATTGAAAGTACATGTCAAAGTAGCACTTATCAGGCGTACTACCGATAAGGGGCGTCTATTAAAAAGTTATGCCTATATCAGTACAGGTAATTTCAATGAGAAGACAGCCCGTACCTATGCCGATACCGGCCTTTTTACCTCAGACAGAGAGATTGTGGAAGATATATATACTCTTTTCCGCTATCTTCGGAAAGAGACTGAAGATCCGGTATTTAATCACCTGCTGGTCTCTCAGATCAATATGCTGGATGAACTTGACAGGTTGATAGGTCGTGAGATCGAACTCGCAGAACAGGGAAAAGCGGGAAGGATCATCCTGAAAATGAATACCCTCCAGGATAAAAAAATGATAGACCGCCTCTATGAAGCCTCTGAAAAAGGAGTAAAGATCGACCTGATCATACGGGGGATCTGTTGCCTGATGCCCGGCCAACCCTATAGCCGGAATATCCGGATCACCCGGCTGGTTGATACCTTTCTGGAACACGCCCGTATCTGGTATTTCGGCAATGGTGTGAACCCGAAAGTATATATCGGGTCTCCCGACTGGATGAGACGTAACCTTTACCGGCGCATTGAGGCCGTAGTCCCGGTGCAGGATCCGAAACTGAAAGGCGAGATCATCGATCTGCTTACCATCCAGCTCACCGATAACCAAAAAGCCTGCCGGGTCAATGAAAAGCTGTGAGATATCTTTAAGCGGGAAGGAGTATCCCCCATACGGGCTCAGTATTACTTCTATAACTATCTTGAAAAGAAGAATGTAACAAAAATGTAATATGTATGACATTTGCCTGCAATAAGTATGATGTTCTTTTGCAGCAAATTAAATTTACATATGGAAACATTTTATTTACTGATCGTAGTCTTTCTATTCTTGCTTGCTGTTTTCGATCTGATGATCGGGGTCAGTAACGATGCTGTTAACTTTTTAAACTCCGCGATCGGAGCTAAAGCAGCTTCTTTTAAGCTGGTACTTTTTATTGCAGCTATTGGCGTGTTCGCCGGTGCTTCTCTTTCCAACGGGATGATGGAGATTGCCCGTCACGGTATATACCAGCCGGAACACTTTTATTTGCAGAGATCATGTGTATTCTGCTGGCAGTTATGTTAACCGATGTAGTGCTGTTGGATCTTTTCAATACCATGGGTATGCCAACTTCTACCACCGTATCGATGGTCTTTGAACTGTTGGGAGGTACTTTTGCACTGGCTCTTATTAAAGTTCACAGCTCTGATTTTCTGGATTTAGGAATGTTGATAAA
>JAJPZL010000333.1:0-303 GCA_021204375.1 Bacteroides sp. | reverse complement strand
TTATCATGGGGATCTTCCTTTCGGTAGCTATTGCCTTTTCTTTGGGATGGTAGTACAGTATATTGCCCGTCTGGTTTTCTCTTTTAATTATAAAAAGAAGATGAAATACTCCATTGGTATCTTCGGAGGAATTGCAGCCACTTCCATCATCTATTTTATGTTGATAAAAGGATTGAAGGATAGTACTATCATGACAGGTGATTTCAAAGCATGGGTCTTTGATAATACAGGTTTGCTGGTACTCTGCTTTTTTGTTTTCTTTACCATACTGATGCAGATACTGTACTGGTTAAAGGTAAATGT
>JAJPZL010000117.1 GCA_021204375.1 Bacteroides sp. | reverse complement strand
TATAGAACTGTTTTTTTTACAAAGGTAATCTGTTCTTCTTCTTTTGAAAGAAAATTAACGGAAAAACAGAAAGTAATTTTTTAATATTTCTCTTTTCAGCGGGAAGAAAATCTTTTCTTTATCAATACCATTGGATGTTACTGTTATAAGCATTTCCCCTCTTATCCCACTTCAGGTCGCTTAACATACTGGAGTTGGCACGGATACAGAAACTATACGACTGGTAATATCCGAATGGTGAAAGGCTGGCCGACATATTGAAACAGTGTAGATCCCGGCTGATAGAGAATGTGGTCTGTGTAATGGCGTGCGCCTGGAAGTCCCAACCTGTGTTGAAGTTAATCGCCCATTTGTTGGAAAGCTTGATATTTCCGCTTCCGTTCAGAGAATGTGAGATAGAGAAGGGATAGCGCATACTCTTCTCTTTTATAGGTTTCGTTCTGTCTTCGCGTAAATTAGTGGAATAGGAGATACTGAAAGACCAGGGCATTTTGAATTCCTGGTAACCATCTGCTCCCGCTTCAGCTTTTTTCTTTACCCGGTTCGAAGGAATTTCTTCTCCATTATCATCGGTATGGGTCAGGCCATCTTCCAGCATCGGTTCATCATCTACAGGTATGGAGTTGCCGTCTTTATCTTTAGGACCAAACCATTTTTTCCAGGTATCATTGCTGAATGTATAAGAAAATCCCTGGTTCATCCCCTGGAAACGTCCGAAACGTCCGTAAGACCACTCCGTGCGGTTACCCTCTACCACCTGCCCGGTCGTCTTATCATACGTATAAGCATAGGTTGCAAATACCGCGTTAGTAGAGAAGGTGTAGCTTTTGGTCAGTTTCAGACGCAGACGCATATTGAGGTTACCCCATTGTTTTTCCTGGGCAACAGTATTGTAAGTAATACTGGCTCCTAATTCATCGATCAGACTGATCTTTCTATATCCGGTTGTATCTCTGTCAGACTTCATTTTCATCTCTAAGTTGTTAGAAATATCAAAACTGAAAATTCCCTGTTTAGAGGCCGGAGAGTAGGCAAAAGCCCCTTCGCTGTGGGGGTTGTAAGTAACAGTCTGGGATACTCCGTTGTTATCTATATAGGTATAACTCTTATTATTCTTTTTAACAAAATCCGGAGCTACCGTAAAGCTTACAGAAGGGGAGAAGAGATGACGGATCTGTATCTCTTTTTCCTTGGCAAACATCGGTTTGTACATACCGTAAAGTTTGGTATTCATCTGTACCGACATATTATAATCGTGTGGGCGGTAAAAACCATAGATCGTATCTTTTACCTCTCTATACTCCAGATCATCCCAGGATCGCTCTGTTTTAGATGTACGCCAGGTCTCTTTGTACGTTACTGATGGAGTAACATTAATATATTTGAACAGTGTGAAAGAGGCACTCACCGGAATGTTATGGGTCATACCATTACTCCAGTCCTTGATCAGGTTGGATTTAAACAGCTGGTCATCTTTCGTTGTGATCTTATTGGAGAAACGTCCGCTATAACTCATCGAGATCTTTTCATACCATTTTTCTTCTCCCACCCGGTTCTTTTTCTTGAAAGGATAGATCATAGAGAGAGAAATATTCAGGTCGGGTAGTGTTACGGATACAGTAGAGTCTTTCATCGTCTGTGAAATATTACTGGTGCCCGAAAGAGTTAATTTCTGATCCGGAAAACTTCTGGAATAACTAACACTCGACGCTTTGGTATTCTGGGAGTTAGCCTGCGGATTATAGAGATTCCCGTAATTTGTTTTTTCGTAACTACTGGTCGAGAAGTTCACGGAAGCGGAAAAGGTACTATTGGGACTTGCCTTGGCATCCTGCCGATGGCTCCATACCACTTTGAAATCTTTGGCTATGGAGTAATCCGGCATTCCTTTATCTCCTAATTTAGTTACCTGGTAAAAGAACTGAAAGTTACCGTTGTATTTATAACGCCGGTTATAATTACTTTCACCTCCTAAGGCCCAGGAACCTTTGGTAAAGATCTCCGCAGTGAGTTTTAAGTCCATCATATCACTGATAGCAAAGTAGTACCCTCCCTGGGTTAAACCAAATCCACGATTCAGTTCATCTACATAGGTCGGCATAATAAAACCGGATTGATAACTACTGGAGAACGGAAAGAAGAAGAAAGGCACTGCAAAAGGCAGCGGTACATCCTCTACCACCAGGTAAGCAGGACCGGAAACCACATTTTTCTTGGGTCTTACTTTTGCACGGGTAAGGTGCAGGTAAAAATGGGGGTGGTCGTGGTGATCACAGGTCGTATAACGCCCTCCCTGCAGATAGAGGTTGTCGTCTTCATCTTTTTTGGCATCCTGGCTCACTACGTATCCTTCTCCCTGTTGAGTCACTACATTATTAATAAATCCTTTTTTGGATTTAAAATTATAACGCATGGTAATCGATTCGTAAGGGGTATCTCCGTCTTTAAATATAGGCTTTCCGCTCAATACTCCCAGAGAGTCTGTCAGTCCGCGGGCATACACTGTGCTGCTGTCTAAGTTCATGGTGATGAGGTCGGCCTCCAGCTCTACATTCTCGTAGTTAACTTTTCCTTTTCCGTATAAATGTGCATAACCGTCTCCTGTAAAAACAATCGAATCGGTGGCTTCATAAATTACCGGGGCACTGAGTGGCTCTTTCTTAGGTTCAACGGTAATAGAGTCACTTCTGAGGGTATCGTTCGCTAATGAATCCGGGGCAATGACCGGGGGAGTCAGTTCCAGTGTACTCTCTTCCGGTGAAAAAGTAACCGGAGTTTCCGGCCGGATCGTATCATTTTCCTGAGTCTCCTCTTCTCCGTAATGTTCCGGTTTATCATGCGTTTCCAGTATTCCGAGTGGTACAAGGTAAGGACTTACAGAATCGGTACCCAACGAATCGGCCATAAACACCACGGGGGAGAGGTCGGTTGTCATTGTTCTTCCGGTGGTATTACGATGTGGTAATACTTCTCCGGGAAGGAAGAAGAGTAAACACGACAGTATGGTTATAATAATTATTTTGGCTTTCAATGGGCTCATTGGCAA
>JAJPZL010000455.1 GCA_021204375.1 Bacteroides sp. | reverse complement strand
GTATTAATTTAACCAATGATTATTTATGAAAAGCATTAATCATTATTCCAGGCCGGTAGGTCTGTTTATCTTGTTGTGCCTTATCCCTGTATGGGCATTTGCGCAGAATGTATCCGTAAGTGGAAATGTAAAAGACACTTCGGGGGAAGCTGTAATTGGTGCAAGTGTGCTTGAACTGGGGACTACAAACGGGACTATTACCGATATAGACGGTAATTTTACGCTGTCGGTTGCTCCGGATGCACGTTTGAGTATTTCATTTATCGGATATGTTTCTCAGGAAGTGAGTGTAGCCGGTAAAAGCCGTATTGACGTAACCTTAAGGGATGATACGAAACTTCTGGATGAAGTGGTGGTAGTAGGTTACGGACAAATGAAGAGAAGTGACCTTACCGGTTCGGTCGTATCCGTATCCAGTGATGCGATACAGAAATCTGTTACTACCTCTATTGACCAGGTTCTTCAGGGTAGGGCTGCCGGTGTACAGGTACAACAGAATACAGGATTACCGGGAGGTAGTTCCTCCATTCGTATTCGTGGGGTCAGTTCTTTAAATGCGTCGAACGAACCTATCTTTGTAATAGATGGTGTTATTATTGACGGATCAACAGGCTCCGGTTCTGAAAATGCATTGTCTTCTATTAACCCTTCCGATATCTTATCCATGGATATTCTGAAAGATGCCTCTGCTACCGCTATCTATGGAGCACGTGCAGCAAACGGAGTCATCCTTATTACTACCAAAAGGGGATCTAAAGGCGAAGCCAATGTTACTTATGATGGTTATATCGGTTGGCAACAGATGCCTAAAAAAACTGGATATGATGGATCTCCGCCAGTATGCTATTCATAAAAATGAGCGTTCCGAGCTGGGGATTGTACAGTGGGATGATTACTTTGTACGTCCCGACCTGTTGGGGAAAGGAACCGACTGGCAGGATGAGATGTTCTCTACTGCTTTGATGCATAGCCATAATATCTCTGTAACGGGAGGTACTGATAGAAATATCTATGCTTTGGGTGCAGGTTATCTAGACCAGGATGGGATTGCGGTAGGTTCCGGATTTAAACGTCTTACCTTAAGAAGTAGTTTTGATTCAGAAGTCAAAAAATACCTGAAAATTGGAGTAAGCTTTGCTTTCAGCAATTCAGAGCAGAATATTACTGTTTCGGACGAGTCTTTGATCAAAGTAGCGTTGAAACAGACTCCGAATGTGGCTGTAAAGAATGCGGATGGTAACTACGATGGTCCTGATACCGATGAATATGTGCAGAATAATCCGGTAGGTTTGGCAATGATCAAAAAGAATGAGAACGAGAAGACCGGTATCCGTGCCAATACCTATGCTGAAATTAGTCTATGGGATGGTCTTAGCTATAAAACAGAACTCTCGTTTGATTACGGTATAACCAATACATACCGGTTTGATCCCTCCTATGAGTTTGGTGCTATCACTAATGAAGTACGGGAAGGAGCTCAATCCAAATCTTATAATAAGTTCTGGAGCTGGCGAAACCTGGTTACTTATAATAAACATTTAATGAGGTACACTCTATCAATGGTATGTTGGGGCAGGAAATGCAGAAATCCAGTTGGGAATATTTGTATGGATATCGTTCCGGTTATCTGACCAATGGAGCTACTGATCTTAACCTGGGAGATACCGGTACTGCCAGAAATAACGGAAGCAGCGGAGCCAGTTCTATTCTCTCTTATTTCGGACGTGCCTTCTATTCGTACGATGATAAATACTTATTAACTGCAACTTTGCGTTACGATGGTTCTTCCAAGTTTTATAAGGATAATCGTTGAGGATGGTTCCCATCAGCCGCTTTGGCCTAGAAAATCTCTAATGAAGAGTTTCTGGTAGATCATTCTACCATCAATAACCTGAAACTTCGTGTGGGTTGGGGTACGGTAGGTAACCAGAATGTAGAGAATTATGCCTATACTTCTACCTATAGTTCTGTGGGTACTGTCAACTGGGGAACCGGCCTGATAGCTAGTAATACCGCTAATCAGGATTTGAAGTGGGAAACTACCTATTCTACCAATATCGAATTTGACCTGAATCTTTTCCAGAACCGGATTGAGTTTATTGCTGATTTTTATCATAAAAAGACAAAAAATCTGCTATTACAGTTACCTCTTCCTGCTTATGTGGGTACACAAGGAGCGGGTGCTACATCTGCTCCCTGGTATAATATCGGTTCACTGCAAAATAAAGGGGTTGAGTTAACATTGAATACCATTAATCTTGATAAGAGAGGTTTCCAGTGGAGGTCGAGTTTTATTTTCTCTCTCAACCGTAATAAAGTTCTTTCTCTGGATACGGAAACCAGTTTGATCAATAAAACCATTCAGGAAGGTTCTGATATTACTGTAATTACCCGTACAGCAGTGGGTAAACCCATTGGGTAATTTTATGGGTATAAAGTGATCGGACGATTTGAAAATGCAACCGATTTCTATTATAAAGATAGTAACGGTACTATTCAGCAGGTCCCTCTTCCTAAAGAACTGGAAATTGGTGAAAATGGGGTATGGATCGGAGACTATATATTTGAGGATGTTAATAAAGATGGTGTGATTGATGATGAAGACCGTACTTATATCGGTAATCCGGAACCTAAATTTACTTATGGTATTGGGAATACATTCTCTTACAAATGTCTTGATCTTACTATTTACCTCACCGGCTCTTACGGGAACGATGTGGTAAACTATAGCCGTCGTTTCCTGGAAAATCCACGTGAAAATGCCAACCTCCTTGTAAAAGCAACCAAATATGCCCGGTTGGGGCTTATTGATCCCGATGGACCTAATGACTTCAGAAATGTACAGATCGTAGGAGGAGATTGGGATATGCCTCGTATTACTGCTTCTTCGGCTGCTGCCTCTTCTAATTATCGTTTCAGTGATAAATTTGTGGAAGATGGCTCTTACCTGCGTATTCAGAATATTTCTATCGGATATAATTTGCCGCGTCAATGGGTAACGAAGATAGGACTTCAGAACCTGAAAGTATATGCTAATCTACAAAATGTATATACA
>JAJPZL010000275.1 GCA_021204375.1 Bacteroides sp. | reverse complement strand
CCCGTCCCCTGCCCCGTACAGCCTCCCACCTGGTAGACCATTTCTACCGGACACAACCCGGAGAACGATCGGTCTCTACCATAGACAGATCAGTACAAACCCGTGTAGAGGAGGTGGTAGAACGCTGGAACCGGGAATTCACCCGGAGTGATATCCGTCATATAGCCGCATTAGTCATTGATGTATCCACCAACGAAGTAGTAACCTATTGCGGGAACACCCTTCAGAACAACCACCTTCCCGGAAACCAGGTCGATATTATCCGCTCCCCGCGAAGTACCGGAAGCATCCTGAAACCATTTCTTTACTGTGCCATGTTACAGGATGGAGAATTACTCTCCCCCACTCCTACCCGATATTCCGACCAATATAAACGGATTCACACCCCAGAATTTTAACCAGCAATACGAAGGAGCCGTACCCGCTTCCGAAGCGATCGCACGCTCCCTTAATATTCCTACCGTATACATGCTCCGGCAATACGGAGTTCCCAACTTTCACCGGAAACTTCGCCAGGCAGGGTTACAGACCCTTACCCAACCTCCCTCCAACTATGGCCTATCCCTGATCCTGGGCGGAGCAGAAGCCACACTATGGGATGTATCGACCGCCTATTCAGATATGATCCGTACACTAACAGGCAAAGAACCGGTATGCTGCACCACCCTATTATCAGAAAGCGGTAAAAGCCCCGGACATCTTTCTCCCTTCCGGGCAGGAGCCGTATGGCAAACCTTCGATATATTAAAAGAGGTAAACCGCCCCGAAGAGATCGACTGGAGATTGATCCCCTCTATGCAGACTGTAGCTTGGAAAACAGGTACCAGTTACGGTTTCCGGGATGCCTGGGCCGTAGGAGTCACTCCACGCTATGTAGTGGGAGTATGGGTAGGAAATGCCACAGGTGAAGGAAAACCCGGCCTGGTAGGCGCCCGTACAGCCGGCCCCGTCATGTTCGATATCTTTAACCTGCTCCCTTCCGGCGGATGGTTTGAAGCTCCTTACGACGAATATATGGAAGCAGAACTCTGCAGCCGTTTCGGCCATCTCAAAAGTCGGTTTTGCGAAGAGAGCGTCACCGGAATGATCCTGCCGGCAGGTCTTAAAACCAGCGCTTGCCCCTATCACCATCCCGTATACCTCTCCGCCGACGAAAACTTCCGCCTCTATGCCGATTGTGCTGAAACAGAAGCCTCCGTAGAAACTACCTGGTTTACCCTTCCTCCCGCCTGGGAGTGGTATTACCGCCAGCATCATCCGGAATACAGACCCCTTCCTCCCCTGAAAGCAGGCTGTGGAGAAGAGCTACAATCTCCTATGCAATTTATCTATCCGGAGATGAATGCCCGGGTTATCCTGCCCCGGCAATTAGATGGAACTCCCGGAGCTGTTACCTTCGAACTGGTACACCGTAACCGGCACGCCTCCATTTACTGGCACCTTGATGAAAATTACCTGGCATAAACCCGTGATTTCCATAAACTGACCCTAATACCTGAGCCCGGCAGGCATTCTCTCACCGTAGTAGATGAAGCAGGGAATCAGTTATCCGTTAGTTTTATAGTAGAGCCCTGAAACAGGTATAAAAAAATAAGCTGCCCGCTTGCGGGCAGCTTATCCATATATTACTATGACTTATATAGTATTCGCTGATTATACAATACCCTGTGCCATCATAGCCTTGGCCACTTTCATAAAGCCGGCTACGTTTGCACCTTTTACATAGTTCACATATCCGTCTTCTTCCGTACCATACTGTACACAAGCTTCGTGGATATCTTTCATTATCGATTTCAGTTTTTCGTCTACCTCTTCCTGGCTCCAGCTCAGTTTGATAGAGTTCTGAGTCATTTCAAGACCTGATACAGATACCCCACCGGCATTAGCTGCTTTACCCGGAGCGTACAGAACTTTAACATCCTGGAATACTTTGATCGCTTCCGGAGTACAAGGCATGTTAGCCCCTTCAGATACAGCGATACATCCGTTGGCTACCAACGCTTTCGCATGGTCACCATTCAATTCGTTCTGTGTAGCAGAAGGAAGAGCAATATCACATTTTTCGCCCCACGGTTTTGCACCTTCTACATATTTACAACCATATTTTTCAGCATATTCGTGGATACGGCCACGGTATACGTTCTTCAGTTCCATTACATAAGCGAGTTTTTCGCTGTCGATACCTTCCGGATCGTAGATATAACCGTCAGAGTCTGAAAGGGTAACTACTTTACCACCTAGTTCAATTACTTTTTCAGTAGTATACTGAGCTACGTTTCCTGATCCCGATACAGTACATACTTTACCTTTCAGGTCTGTACCTTTGGTTTTCAGCATTTCCATCAGGAAGTAGATGTTACCGTAACCGGTAGCTTCCGGACGGATCAGAGAACCACCGAACTCACGTCCTTTACCGGTAAAGGTACCTGTAAATTCGCGGGTCAGTTTCTTATACATACCGAACATAAAGCCTACTTCACGACCTCCCACACCGATATCACCGGCAGGTACGTCTGTTTCAGGGCCGATATGACGCCACAGTTCCAGCATGAAAGACTGAACGAAACGCATTACTTCAGCATTTGATTTTCCACGCGGAGTGAAGTCAGAACCTCCTTTACCACCACCCATAGGCAGGGTAGTCAGGGAGTTTTTAAATGTCTGCTCGAAAGCAAGGAATTTAAGAATAGAGAGATTTACAGAAGAGTGGAAACGGATACCCCCTTTGTAAGGACCGATAGCATTGTTGTGCTGTACACGGTAACCTACGTTTGTCTGAATATTACCTTTGTCATCCATCCAGGTTACACGGAACTGGTATACTCTGTCCGGAATACAAAGACGCTCAATAAGGTTTGCCTTATCGAATTCAGGATGTTTGTTGTATTCTTCTTCGATGGAGTACAATACCTCTTCCACTGCCTGATGATATTCAGGCTCATTGGGAAATCTTCTTTTAAGATCGCCTAAAACCTTAGCTGCATTCATAACTCTATTTTCTTTTATTGGTTTATGTAATAATAGTAAGTTTGCAAAATTCCGGTTGTAAATATAC
>JAJPZL010000425.1 GCA_021204375.1 Bacteroides sp. | reverse complement strand
TTTATTGACTAAACCTATAAACTTTTGTTCTATGGATGGTATGTTATTCTGGTTGGTACCGGCAGCGTCGGTAGTAGCACTTGGCTTTGCTTTTTATTTCTACAAACAATTGATGAAAGAGAGTGAGGGGACTCCCCGGATGGAACGTATTGCGGCGGCAGTACGAGAGGGAGCTATGTCTTATCTGAAACAACAGTATAAAGTGGTGGGATGGGTATTCCTGGTACTGGCGTTATTGTTCTCAGTAATGGCTTATGGTTTTCAGGTACAAAATGCCTGGGTGCCTGTTGCTTTCCTGACGGGAGGATTCTTTTCGGGACTTTCCGGTTTTCTGGGGATGAAGACTGCCACGTATGCTTCGGCCCGTACAGCAAATGCGGCCCGTACCTCCTTGAATGCAGGGCTGAGAATTGCTTTTCGTAGTGGGGCAGTGATGGGACTGGTAGTGGTTGGTCTGGGATTGTTGGATATTTCTTTCTGGTATCTGATCCTGAATTGGGCTGTTCCTGTAGATTTGCTGACGCCGACTCATAAGCTCTGTATGATTACGACTACCATGCTTACTTTTGGTATGGGAGCCAGTACGCAGGCTCTTTTTGCCCGTGTGGGAGGAGGTATCTATACTAAAGCAGCAGATGTAGGAGCAGATCTGGTAGGGAAAGTGGAGGCAGGAATACCGGAGGATGATCCGCGTAATCCGGCGACTATTGCAGATAATGTGGGGGATAATGTAGGAGATGTGGCCGGTATGGGAGCTGACCTTTATGAGAGTTATTGTGGCTCTATTCTGGCCACGGCAGCGTTAGGGGCTGCAGCCTTTATTCATACCTCAGATATTGTGATGCAATATAAGGCAGTAATAGCCCCTATGCTTATTGCGGCAGTGGGCATTCTCCTCTCTATTATAGGAATTTTCTCTGTACGTACCAAAGAGAATGCTTCGATGAAGGATCTGCTGGGTTCTCTGGCCTGGGGAACCAACCTGAGCTCATTGCTGATCGTAATAGCTACTTTCTTCATTTTATGGTTACTGGGCCTGGAGAACTGGTTCTGGATTAGTTGGGCGGTAGTGGTTGGATTGGTTGTGGGTATTGTAATTGGTCGTTCTACGGAATATTATACATCGCAGTCTTACCGTCCTACCCAAAAATTGAGTGAGAGTGGTCAGACAGGGCCGGCTACGGTAATTATATCCGGGATTGGGTTAGGGATGGTCTCTACAGCTATTCCGGTCCTGGCAGTGGTGGCCGGCATTCTTCTTTCTTATCTGTTTGCTTCCGGATTTAACTTTGCCAATATAGGAATGGGATTGTATGGGATCGGGATTGCTGCGGTAGGCATGTTATCTACACTGGGTATAACACTGGCTACGGACGCATACGGGCCGATTGCTGATAATGCGGGTGGAAATGCGGAAATGTCGGGCCTGGGCGAAGAGGTACGTCGCCGTACGGATGCGCTGGACTCTCTGGGAAACACTACAGCTGCTACTGGTAAGGGGTTTGCTATCGGTTCGGCCGCATTGACCGGATTAGCCCTGTTGGCTTCTTACATTGAGGAACTACGGATCGGCCTTACCCGGATCGGGAGTGTTCAGTTAGAGTTCGGCAATGGTAAAATTATGAGTACGGCAGAGGCCTCCTTCTTTGATTTTATGGAGTACTATAATGTGAATCTGATGAACCCTAAAGTGCTTTCGGGGCTCTTTATCGGAGCGATGATGGCTTTCCTTTTCTGTGGGTTGACCATGAATGCCGTAGGACGGGCAGCGGGACATATGGTGGATGAGGTAAGGCGGCAATTCCGGGAGATCAAAGGAATCCTGACCGGAGAAACAGAACCGGATTATGCCCGATGTGTGGAGATATCTACCAAAGGTGCCCAGAAGGAGATGGTGATCCCCTCGCTGCTGGCAATTGGTGCTCCTATTCTGACAGGCCTTATTCTGGGTGTGCCGGGAGTGATAGGCTTATTGATAGGAGGATTGAGCAGTGGTTTTGTATTAGCGGTATTTATGGCGAATGCCGGAGGTGCCTGGGATAATGCCAAGAAGTATGTGGAAGAGGGTAATCTGGGAGGCAAAGGCGGTGAAGTACATAAAGCTACCGTAGTAGGGGATACAGTAGGGGATCCTTTTAAGGATACATCGGGGCCCAGCCTTAATATTCTGATCAAACTGATGAGTATGGTGGCTATTGTCATGTCAGGGTTAACCGTAGTATGGAGCCTGCTTTGATCCGGGATTTTCCGTATTTTTATAGAAGATAGGATGCGTCCCGGCAATTTGAAAGTAAACTTTCAGTTGCTCTCAACTTTCACTATCTTTGTAGAAAATAGATAGAGTATGCTTTTACCTTTTTTACATGAAGAGCTAACGGAAGCAGGTTGTGACGAGGCCGGTCGGGGATGCCTGGCCGGTCCGGTATTTGCTGCGACTGTAATATTGCCAAAAGATTTTGAAAATGATCTGCTAAATGATTCGAAACAGCTTTCGGAAAAACAACGTTATGCTTTACGGGAGATCATTGAGCAGAAAGCTCTGGCATGGGCGGTAGGAGTGGTGTCTCATCAGGAAATTGATGAGATCAATATACTGAATGCCTCTTTTCTGGCTATGCACCGGGCGGTGGATCAGTTGAAAGTACGTCCGGAACATTTATTGATTGATGGAAATCGTTTCCGGAAATATCGGAATCTTCCTCATACTACGGTGATAAAAGGGGATGGTAAATTTCTTTCTATTGCGGCAGCTTCTGTTCTGGCAAAGACCTATCGGGATGATTATATGAATGAGATCCATGTGGAATATCCTGGCTATGGCTGGAGTAAAAATAAAGGGTATCCTACAAAGAAGCACCGTTCTGCCATTGCAAATTATGGTATTACGCCTTATCATCGTAAAACATTTAATTTGTTGGGAGATAAACAGCAATTGGAGTTGGTTTTTTAATACCGATTATTCATCCTTTTTTTAAAGAGATGGCTTGAAATGGGTAACAGGAACTTACCTGTTACTCACTCTTTTTTGTACCTTTGTATCCGAAAAATAAAAACCAATT